>NZ_CP046266.1:3899230-4202115 GCF_009720625.1 Metabacillus sediminilitoris | reverse complement strand
AATTGAAACCCCTTGATCACTCTTGTATAATGAGATGATTGAGGGGTGAAACTATGTTAAAACCTAAAACCAGATGGGTCGTACAAACATCTGATGAATCTTTAATTAATACACTAATAGATGAATTGTCGATTACACGTCTAGTTGCATCACTACTCGTTAATCGCGGCATTACAACAACTCAAGAAGCTCGTGAATTTTTACAAGCGGAACAAAAGGCTTTTCACGATCCTTTTTTATTAAAAGATATGGACAAGGCTGTACGCCGAATAATGAAAGCGATCGAAGCCCAAGAAAAAATATTAATCTATGGTGACTATGATGCAGACGGTGTGAGTAGCACAACAGTTCTGTTAACTACTTTAAGAAAATTAGGAGCAATAGCTGATTTTTATATACCTAATCGATTTACTGAAGGATACGGGCCAAATGAAACAGCATTTAGACAAGCACATGATAACGGGTTTACCCTTATCATCACAGTCGATACAGGTATTGCAGCCGTACATGAGGCTGATATCGCAAGAGAGCTTGGTGTGGATCTTATTATTACTGATCACCATGAACCAGGCCCTACTTTACCTTCTGCGTTAGCTATAATTCATCCGAAGCAACCACAATGTTCATACCCTTTTAAGGATTTAGCTGGTGTTGGAGTTGCTTTCAAATTAAGCCACGCCCTTCTCGGCGAACTGCCATCAGATTTATTAGAAGTTGCAGCGATAGGAACGATTGCAGATCTTGTCCCACTTCATGGTGAAAATAGACTTATCGCCAAAAAGGGTATTAATCAATTGAAAACAACCAAACGCATAGGATTACAAGCATTATTAAAAATTGCAAAAGTTAATAGCTCAGAGATTAACGAAGATACAATTGGCTTTGCCTTAGCGCCTCGTATTAATGCGGTCGGCCGTCTCCAGTCTGCAGATCCGGCAGTTGACTTATTATTATCAGATGACTCTGAAGAAGCTTTTGATATTGCACAAGAAATAGATTCATTAAATAAAGAACGTCAAAAAATTGTAAGCTCTATGACAGATGAAGCAATTGAGGAAGTAGAAACAAATTTTCCAATTGCCGAAAATCCAGTTCTTGTTATTGCTAGGGAAGGGTGGAATCCAGGAGTTGTCGGGATTGTCGCATCACGATTAGTTGAACGCTTTTACAGACCAACAATTGTCCTTAGTATTGATAAAGAAAAAGGTATTGCAAAAGGTTCCGCAAGAAGTATTGTAGGATTTGATTTATTTGAAAATCTCTCAACCTGCCGAGATATTTTACCGCATTTTGGTGGACACCCAATGGCAGCAGGGATGACACTTGAATTGGAAAATGTAGACTTATTAAGAACACGTTTAGTGAAAAATGCAGAGAGTATTTTATCAGATGATGACTTTACACCAATTACAAAGGTCGATATAAGCTGTAATCTGGAGGAAATTACCTTAAAAGCTATTGAGGAAATGCAACAGCTCGCACCTTTTGGGATGTACAATCCAAAACCTGTTATTAAAGTCGAGAATGTAACATTAGCGAATGTGCGCAAAATTGGGGCAGAACAAAATCATCTAAAGCTCGTCTTTGAGCAAGAAGAACATCAATTAGATAGTGTTGGCTTTGGATTAGGACATATTCATGATGAATTATCACCAGCTGTTACCTTATCTGCAATTGGGGAATTATCGATCAACGAATGGAATAACTTTAGAAAACCGCAATTAATGCTTCAGGATGTAAAGGTAGATAGCTGGCAGCTGTTTGACTTCAGAGGAACTCGAAATGTTGAAAAATTATTAAAAACAGTTGCATTAAACGAAAACACTTTGATTATTACGTATAGATTTTCTATATTTGAGAAATTGAAAAAACAAGGTTTTCAAAAGAATACGGTCTTTGTTGACTCAATGTCTAATGCTCAGCAAATGGACGTGAAAAATAAAAATCTTGTCCTATTAGATATTCCTTCTTCACTTGATCTACTTGAATCGTTATTTACTCATGGAAAACCTGATAGAATATATTCTGTGCTCCAACAAGAAGCAGATCACTTTTTTTCGACAATTCCAACAAGAGAACATTTTAAATGGTATTATGGTTTTCTCTTAAAAAAAGGCCCATTTAAGCTAGAAGAACATGGTGAGCAACTTGCAATGCATAAAGGATGGTCAAAAGAAACAATTGAATTTATGTCACAGGTGTTTTTTGATCTAGAATTTGTTACAATAGAGAATGGTGTTATTACGACAAAATCTTCGTCTCAAAAAAGAGACCTGGCAGAATCGAAAACATATGCTCAAAAGCAAATGCAAATCGAACTAGAAAAAACGTTATTATATACATCTTACATGCAGCTTAAAGAATGGTTTGAAGAAAGATTTACAGCTACGAATCCGCATGTATTTGTATAAGGAGGATAAAAGAAAAATGGATTTAAAGCAATTCGTTACAGTCGTACCTGATTATCCAAAACCAGGTATCCAATTTAAGGATATTACAACATTAATGGATAATGGTGATGCGTATAGATATGCTACAGATCAAATTGTTAAATATGCTCGTGAAAAACAAATTGAACTTGTAGTTGGTCCTGAAGCACGTGGTTTTATTATTGGATGTCCAGTTGCATACTCACTTGGCGTTGGTTTTGCTCCTGTCCGCAAGGAAGGAAAATTACCGCGTGAGGTTGTTCGTGTTGAATATGGTCTTGAATATGGGAAAGATGTTTTAACCATTCATAAAGATGCCATTAAACCTGGTCAACGAGTATTAATTACGGACGATTTACTTGCAACAGGAGGCACAATCGAGGCAACTATCAAGCTTGTTGAAGAACTTGGTGGAGTTGTTGCGGGAATTGCTTTTCTAATCGAATTATCCTATTTAGATGGACGAAAATTACTAGATGGATATGATGTATTAACATTAATGGAATTTTAAGAAACTCGGGAAAGAGGGCTTTATTTTAGCCCTGCACATTAAACACACATGAATAGTATTTTTAGATATGTATTCATGTGTGTCTACATCCCAGGGATGTAGGCTAAGTTTGGATTTATTTCATTTTTTATTTCAATTGAAGCACTCTTAAAGGGTGCTTTTTTTATAAGCAACAATGATTCCTCTTTACATCTACTATTTTTTTATTGATAATAGTTACAATATAGTAAAACTTCTAACAATTATTTATTTCATTATTAAATATTATTACTCAAGACAAAAATGTTTTGAATAGTGTAGGTCATATTAAAGTTTTTATAATAAAAAAGGTGATTCCATGGCAAACGAACAAGTATTATCTTCCGAGCAAGTGATTGAAAAGGCACAGCGCTATCTTTCAGCTGACGATACCGCTTTTATTCAACGCGCCTATGACTTTGCTGAGGAAGCACATCGTGAACAATTTCGAAAATCAGGTGAACCATATATCATCCATCCAATTCAAGTTGCTGGGATATTAGTTGAATTAGAGATGGATCCATCTACTATAGCAGGTGGATTCTTACATGATGTAGTGGAAGACACTGATATTACCCTCGACGACCTACGTGGAGAATTTGGTGATGAAGTAGCCATGCTCGTCGATGGTGTTACAAAATTAGGAAAAATTAAATATAAATCACAAGAAGAACAGCAAGCTGAAAACCATCGAAAAATGTTCGTGGCGATGGCACAAGATATCCGTGTAATTTTAATTAAGCTTGCAGACCGGCTTCATAACATGAGGACATTAAAGCATTTACCACAGGAAAAACAGCGTCGTATTTCAAATGAGACGCTAGAAATCTTTGCTCCACTAGCACATCGCTTAGGGATTTCTAAAATAAAATGGGAACTTGAAGATACATCGCTACGTTATTTAAATCCTCAACAATACTATCGAATTGTTAATTTAATGAAGAGGAAGCGACAAGAACGTTTAGAGTATTTAGATCAAGTAATTGAAGAAGTTCGTGACCGCGTTGCAGAAGTGAACATCGAAGCTGAGTTTTCAGGGCGTCCAAAACATATTTATAGCATCTATCGGAAAATGGTCCTTCAAAACAAACAGTTTAATGAAATATATGATTTATTAGCTGTTCGGATTGTCGTAAATAGTATTAAAGATTGTTATGCTGTGTTAGGAATCATCCATACATGCTGGAAGCCTATGCCTGGCCGATTTAAAGATTATATTGCTATGCCAAAGCCTAATATGTATCAGTCGCTCCATACAACAGTGATCGGACCTAAAGGTGATCCACTTGAGGTTCAAATTCGTACGTTTGAAATGCATCAAATCGCTGAGTTTGGTATTGCTGCCCATTGGGCATATAAAGAAGGCAAAGAAATTGATGATAAATCAACATTAGATAAAAAATTATCTTGGTTTAGAGAGATATTAGAATTCCAAAATGATGCTACAAATGCTGAGGAATTCATGGAATCGTTAAAAATTGATTTATTTTCTGATATGGTTTTTATTTTCACTCCTAAAGGAGATGTCATTGAGTTACCATCAGGATCTGTACCGATTGATTTTGCCTATCGCATACATTCAGAAATAGGAAACAAAACAATCGGTGCGAAAATAAATGGAAAAATAGTGACATTAGATTATAAGCTGAAAACAGGAGACATTATTGAAATATTAACGTCAAAGCATTCCTATGGACCAAGTCAAGATTGGTTAAAACTTGCGCAAACATCTCAAGCAAAAAATAAAATTCGTCAATTCTTTAAAAAGCAGCGCCGTGAAGAAAACGTTGAAAAAGGAAAAGAATTAGTTGAAAAAGAAATCAAGAACCTTGAATTCGATGTAAAAGAAGTCATAACAGACGAAAACTTACAGCGTGTAGCTGAAAAGTTTAATTTCTCAAATGAAGAGGATATGTATGCGGCTGTCGGATATAACGGTATCACTGCCTTACAAGTTGCAAATCGTTTAACAGAAAAGATGCGTAAAAAACGCGATCAAGAAGAACAGGCTAAAAATATCAAAGAAGTGATAAATGAAGCAAAACATATTTCTTCATCATCTGCTAGAAAGCGTGATGCAGGTGTTCAAGTAAAAGGCATTGATAATTTACTTATACGCTTATCTAAGTGCTGTAATCCTGTACCTGGTGATGATATTGTCGGCTTTATTACAAAAGGACGAGGGGTTTCTGTTCACCGTGAAGATTGTACAAATGTTCACACTGAGGATGCGAAAGAGCGATTAATTGATGTCGAATGGGAAAATCAACCATCATCAAGTAAAAAAGAATACAATGTGGAAATCGAAATCTTAGGGTATGATCGTCGTGGATTACTAAATGAAGTCCTACAAGCAGTAAATGAGACGAAAACAAATATTTCCTCAGTATCAGGTAAATCTGATCGAAATAAAGTTGCAACAATTAACATGGCCATTTCAATATCGAATATAAATCATTTGCAAAAAGTGGTCGAACGAATTAAGCAAATCTCAGATATTTATTCTGTACGAAGAATGATGAATTAAGGTAGGGTAAATTGTGAAAGTAGTTATACAACGAGCAAAGGACGCTAAAGTAATAGTAGAAGAAAAAGTTGTTGGTCAAATTGAAAATGGTGTAATGGTCCTGGTAGGAATTACACATGATGATACACAAGAAGATGCTGAATATCTTGCAGAGAAAATTGCAAATGTAAGAATCTTTGAAGATGCTTCAGGTAAAATGAATGATTCGTTATTAGATGTAAATGGACAAGTCTTATCTGTTTCACAATTTACATTATACGGCGATTGTCGAAAAGGAAGACGCCCAAACTTCATGAATGCTGCAAGACCAGACTTTGCCAACGACCTCTACGAGGTATTTAATGCGAAATTAAGGCAAATCGGTTTACACGTGGAAACAGGAAAATTTGGAGCGATGATGGATGTTCAATTTACAAATGCTGGTCCTGTGACACTAATTATAGAGAGCAAATAAAAAGGTTAGGTCTCACCTATTGGAGGTGAGACCTAACCTTTTTTATACGAAGGCTGTTTTCGCATACTTTGTTGCTATTTACCAAGTAATGCGGTGTGGTTAATTTCCGCTCCAGATGCTCGCTTTCCGCGGGGCGGGCGGTGAGCCTCCTCGGCGCCTGCGGGGTCTCACCTGTCCCGCTGCTCCCGCAGGAGTCTCGCACTTTCGCTCCAATCAACCTTAAATAGTTTTCGTTTTAAAAAACAACAATTTGTACGAAAATAGCCTATACTAAAGATAGTGTTCGTTTTATCTATTTATTTTGTGCCCCGCTAAGAGCTTTTTCCTTACAATAGCTTCTTATGTATTTTCTTATTTGAAATACTGTGTTAAGCCATTAAATATCCCTTGTGAGACCCGTTCTTGATAACTAGAAGTATTTATTGTTATTTCCTCAGTACGGTTACTTAAAAATCCTAGTTCTAAAAGTACCGCAGGTTTTTTATTTTCTCGTAATACATGGAAGTTTCCGAATTTTTTACGGCGGTTTTTTAGTTTTGTTTGTTTTACTACTTCTGTATTCATTGTAGATGCTAATGGCCCGTCTTTTAATGTATTGTAATAATATGTAGTTGTCCCATTAGCGCTTCTATCAGCTGTACTATCATAATGAATGCTTATAAAGGCTTCAGCATTTCGATAATGTGAAGTGCTTACTCGAGAATTTAGACTAATATATGTATCATTTGAACGTGTTAGAGAAACATTTGCACCAGCTGATTTTAGCTTATTATAAACTAATTTAGCAGTCGTTAAAGTTAGATTTTTTTCAAGTGTACCTCGGCTTCCCACAGCACCACTATCTTGTCCTCCATGCCCTGGATCAATTACAATTGTTTTGCCTTTTACATATTGTTCAGATCCAGGTTTAGTAACAGGGGATTGAACACCGCTAGCTTCTACAACCCAGCCTGCTATATAACCTGTATTACTATTTCCGAGCTTTATTTTATACCAATCTCCAACAGTTTCAATAATCTCAAATAAGTCTCCACTATTAGCCCTTTTTACTACACTATAATTTGTTGAGGCTCCTGAACGAATGTTTGTACCATCATAAATAATTTTTACTTTCTTTTTACTGTCGTTATTGGAAGGATTATTACTGGAATCAGCAGTTTTTGAAATGTACCTGCTAGAAACCCAGCCTGATTTATTCGTACCATAATTAATTTTATACCAATCATTCTTTTCCTCTATAATGGTTACCTTTGTCCCTTTACGAACAGATCCAACAACCTTACCGCTTAAAGCTCCGCTATTTCTAACAGTGAGTGAAGTAGCTGTTACAGTACCGCTTGTATTTAATTTATTTGAGTTAGTTGACGATGAATCTTCAGAAGGTGTTTTAGCTGAATCAATAGAATCGAATTTTAAATAATCACTATGCACCCAGCCTTGAAGACTATTGGTTTTGATTTGCATCCAATTGCTTTGTTCTTTGACAACTGTCACAGTAGCATTCTTTTTTAAACTGCCCACTCGAACACCAGATGCAGAAGGTGTCTTTCTTACATTCAAAGAAGTTGCATTTACACTAGCTTTTTTATTCATACTTGATGCTGTATTTGAATTTTGATTAGAAGTGTTTAGCTTCACATAATCAGAAGATACCCAACCTTGTTTTCCTGAATAGGAGATTTTAATCCATTCTCCACTCTTTTCTAAATAAGCTGCCGTTTTTCCTTTTTCAAATACCCCGATAACACCAAATGAAGTTCCCGGTCCCGAGCGAAATCTTAATCCGGTTGCATTTGAAACAACTGTGCCACTGCCGCTAGTAATGGATTGAGTGGAGGAAGATGTGGCTGACGTTTTTTTCTGAGTAACAAGCCATCCTGCTACCCATCCGGTTGAATTTCTCGATAACTTGATTTTTATCCAATCATTCTTCTTTTCGACAACATCATATACTTGTCCCTTTTTTACCTTTGCGGTAACAGACGAAGTAAGAGCTGCATTGCTTCTCACATTTAATAGATCAACATTGATAATGACCTGATCATTTGCTGCAGATCCTTTTTCCGTATGTAGAAATGCAGCTACAAAGAGAAGAGTCATACATATGTATATGATCATTCCTTTCTTAATCAAATATAAATCCTCCTTTTTATAGTTGCTAATTAACCATTTCTCTAGTAATATCGACAATCCTGTAAAAAGTTGAAATAAAATCTTCCAAATTAGGAAAAACTATTGCTAATGACCTTTTTGACAAGGAGGAAAAGTTGATGCGTAATAGTGAAAAAGGGGAGCTAATGCACTCTCGTAAAGATGTTTATGGAGTTGATTTTCATGATTTTATGGTAAAAGAACAGAATGATACGTCCTTGGAACTTGCATCAGAATTTGGTATTTCACTTGAGCAAGTGAGGAGTTTGAAAAAACATTTAAATCGTTCTTGACATTGTACGTCAATAACTCGTATGATAAGATAAAATTCGATACGTACTGATTCAATTATCATTCATTACATAGACTTTGAACCATTGAGGGAGAAAAGTAAATAAGACTACACATGAATAGAGAGGAAATGTCCTAGGCTGAAAGCATTTCTACATGATGACTTATTGAAAAACACTCCTTAGGTTTCTCTTCGAAAAACCAATTGTTTAGTAGATGAGAACGTTACAGGCGTTAACTGTTCAAGTGGAAGTGGCAAGTATGGCTATTTCAACTAGGGTGGAACCACGGGTATAACTCTCGTCCCTACATTATGTAGAGACGGGAGTTTTTGTGTTTGAAGGAACTTTTTGTAATGCTTAAGGTCTACAGGTCGAGTAATAGCTGTCTTTGTGATTAACGTAGCGAGATTGACTTTGCATAAAAGGGCTGTTGTTAATGCACCTAAGATTTTAGAAGAGGAGGAGAAAGTATGTCATTCCAGATTCCTAGAGGAACTCAGGATATTTTACCTGGAGAAGTTGAGAAATGGCAGTTTATTGAAAATACTGCACGTGATTTATGTAACAGATACCAGTATAAGGAAATTCGTACGCCGATCTTTGAACATACAGAGTTATTTTCTCGAGGTGTTGGTGAAAGTACAGACATCGTTCAAAAAGAAATGTACACGTTTTTAGATAAAAAAGGAAGAAGCATAACGTTACGACCTGAAGGAACAGCTTCAACCGTTCGTTCTTTTGTGGAGAAAAAGCTATATGCTAATCCATCACAACCAACTAAACTCTATTATATTGGGCCAATGTTCCGTTACGAACGTCCGCAAACTGGGCGGTATCGCCAATTTGTCCAATTTGGTATTGAGGCACTTGGAAGTAATGATCCTGCAATTGATGCAGAAGTTATTTCTCTTGCAATGTCATTATATCAATCGTTAGGTTTAAAAAGCTTAAAGCTTGTCATTAATAGCTTAGGTGACGGCGATAGCCGCAATGCACATCGCCAGGCATTAATTGAACATTTTGAGCCAAGAATTGGTGAGTTTTGTTCTGATTGTCAAAATCGATTAAAGCAAAATCCTTTACGAATACTGGATTGTAAAAAGGATCGCGACCATGAATTGATGAAAACAGCTCCATCTATTCTTGAGTTTTTAAATGAAGAATCAAAAATTTATTTTAATAAAGTGCAACAATATTTAACTGCAAATGGGATTTCTTTTGAAGTGGATCCTGGTCTTGTAAGAGGCTTGGATTATTATAATCATACAGCTTTTGAAATTATGAGCAATGCTGAAGGGTTTGGCGCGATTACGACACTATGTGGAGGCGGTCGCTATAATGGTTTGGCACAAGAAATTGGTGGACCTGAAACACCTGGAATTGGGTTTGCATTAAGTATTGAACGTCTTTTAGCAGCACTTGAAGCAGAGGGAGTCAATTTACCAATTTCATCTGATATCGATTGCTATATCGTGACAATGGGGGATCAAGCAAAGGACCGTGCTGTCTCATTACTTTTTGAAATGAGAAACGCTGGGTTACGGGCTGAAAAAGACTATGAAGATAAGAAAATGAAGGCTCAATTCAAAGCGGCAGATCGCCATCATGCAAAATATGTTGCGGTTTTAGGTGATGATGAGCTCGAAAAGAATGTCATAGCTGTAAAAAATATGGAAACTGGTTCACAAGAAGAAATCGCCATAGATCAACTAATTACTTACTTAAAACAACAAACTATTTAATAGAGCAAAAGGAGAGGATCCCATGTTTGGCCGTACATATTATTGTGGAGAAGTACCAGAGTCAGCAATTGGAGAAAAAGTCGTATTAAAAGGTTGGGTAGCAAAAAGACGTGATCTAGGAGGAGTCATTTTTATTGATCTTCGTGATCGCACAGGTGTTGTGCAAATTGTTTTTAATCCTGAAATTTCCGCAGAAGCATTAGCAATAGCAGAAAGAGTACGAAGTGAATATGTATTAGATATAACTGGGAAAGTTGTATTACGTGATGAAGAAACAGTTAATCCAAATGTCCCAACTGGAAAAATTGAGGTTTTAGTTGAGAATGTAACGATCATTAATGCAGCAAAAAACCCGCCATTTATGATTGATGACAAATCAGAAGAAGTATCAGAAGATGTGCGCTTAAAATATCGATACCTTGATTTAAGAAGACCAGCATTGTTTAATACGATTCAAATGCGTCATAACGTAACAAAATCAATGCGTAATTTCCTTGATGAAAAGGGATTCTTAGACATTGAAACACCTATTTTAACAAAAAGCACACCAGAGGGTGCACGTGATTATTTAGTTCCGAGCCGTGTGCACGAAGGTGAATTTTATGCCTTGCCACAATCACCACAAATTTTCAAGCAATTGTTAATGGTGTCTGGCTTTGATAAGTACTATCAGATTGCTCGTTGCTTCCGTGATGAAGATTTACGTGCTGACCGTCAACCTGAATTTACACAAATTGATATTGAAGCTTCATTTATGAGTCAAGATGATATTATGTCAATGACAGAACAAATGATGGCAAGAATTATGAAAGAAACAAAAGGCGTTGATATTGAGCTTCCTATTCAAAGAATGCCTTATGATGAAGCAATGGGCCGCTTTGGTTCAGACAAGCCTGATACACGCTTTGGCTTAGAGCTTGTTGATGTAGGTGAAATTGTAAAGGACAGCGGATTAAAAGTATTTAGCTCGGTTGTCGCGAACGGTGGTCAAGTAAAATCGATAAATGTTAAAGGCGCAGCTGATAAATACTCTAGAAAAGATATGGATACTTTAGCTGAATTTGTTGCACCTTATGGAGCAAAAGGACTAGCTTGGCTTAAAGTGGAAGAAGATGGATTAAAAGGACCGATTATTAAATTCTTTACAGAAGATGAACAAAAAGGGCTGCTTACAACAATGGATGCGACAATCGGAGACTTACTTGTGTTTGTTGCAGATAAAAAATCAGTCGTTGCAGATGCACTTGGAGCACTTCGTTTAAAGCTTGGGAAAGATTTGCAATTAATTGATGAAAGCAAATTTAACTTCCTTTGGGTTATTGATTGGCCATTACTTGAATATGATGAGGCTACAAAGCGTTATTATGCTGCACATCATCCATTTACAATGCCAGCCAGAGAAGATTTAGGTTTATTTGATACAGATCCGGGTAATATGAAAGCACAGGCATATGATATCGTTCTGAATGGTTATGAGCTTGGCGGTGGTTCAATCCGTATTTTTGAAAAAGACGTACAAGAAAAAATGTTCAAACTCTTAGGCTTCACCGAAGAAGAAGCAAAAGAACAATTTGGATTCTTACTAGAAGCATTTGAATATGGTACACCACCACATGGCGGTATCGCACTTGGTTTAGACAGACTTGTAATGTTATTAGCTGGTCGTACAAACCTAAGAGATACAATTGCATTCCCTAAAACAGCAAGTGCAAGCGATTTGTTAACAAATGCCCCTAGTGCTGTAAGTGAAGCACAATTAGAAGAATTAAATATTGAATTACGTGACTAATTGAGGGAACATTCTCTTTTGTCAAGATCTTGAAATGAGTTTTTCGATATGATATTATTTTAAAAAATAACGATCAAAAGCGTAAGCGACTTGAACAGCCCCGACAAGCAAAAGACCTCAAGGGACTAGTCGCTGGAGCTGGATGTCGAAGTGTTTTCCTTAGTAAAAGAATTTTATTATTTCCAAACCGAAAACACAGTCCTGATGTGTTCGTTGTACACCTAGTTTTGACCTAACATTTTTTATACGGGAGCTTGGGTTTCTGGACCTGCGTAAATGCCTCTAACTCGTACTTGAGGACTTACAAACCTCTGGAATAAAGCACCCACCTGCTAAGGGCGGGATCAAAACGAGGGAAACGGCGACGGCACGATTGGGACTACTACATAAGCTTTAATTTAGGGTCTGACATCTCTTATTGAGGAGTCAGACCTTTATGTTTTTCTTGTAAAAAAACTTGCTTTTCTAAGTATGTATGTTATATTCGTTTTCGGGTAAAAATACTGTCATTATTTATGTTTGTGAATTTAATTGGATTGTAAATGGAGTGAGGTAATTGCTACATCAATTTTCTCGTAATGAATTAGCAATAGGAAAAGAAGGATTGGATATCCTTAAAAATAGTACAGTAGCTGTTCTAGGAGTCGGCGGGGTTGGTTCATTTTCTGCTGAAGCCCTTGCAAGATCAGGAGTAGGCAGAATTATTTTAGTTGATAAAGATGATGTTGATATAACGAATGTTAATCGCCAAATTCATGCTTTATTATCAACAGTTGGCAAGCCAAAAGTTGATTTAATGGAGGCGCGTATTAAGGACATAAATCCTGATTGCGATGTTATCTCTCTTAAGATGTTTTATACAGAAGAAACGTATGAGCAGTTTTTTCATTATAAAATTGATTATGTCATTGATGCTTCGGATACGATTTCTTATAAGATTCATTTAATGAAAGAATGTTTAAATCGAAATATACCGATTATTTCTAGTATGGGTGCAGCAAATAAAATGGACCCAACCCGATTCCAAGTGGCTGATATTTCAAAGACGCATACAGATCCAATTGCTAAGGTGATACGTACACGGTTGCGTAAAGACGGCATTCGCAAAGGAATAAAAGTTGTTTTCTCAGATGAAAGTCCAATTGTCATTCGTGAAGAGGTCAGAAAAGAAGTAGGCAATGATGCTGCACAAATTCGAAAGGCTAAGATGCCGCCATCCTCTAATGCCTTCGTTCCATCAGTTGCTGGGTTAATTATGGGTGGGTATGTTATTACGGATTTATTAAAAACAATAAAAATTGTTCGAGTGAAGGATGAAAAATAAGAAAGAGGCTATTTTTAGTCTCTTTTTTATTTTGTCTTGGAATTATAAACTGTTGGCTCTTTTCTAAGAGATTGTTGCTTTTAAAACGAAAACTATTTAAGGTTGATTGGCGTAGATTACGAGACTACTGCGGGGAGTAGCGGGACAGGTGAGACCCATAGGCGATTACGGTCGAGGAGGCTCACCGCCCGCCCTGCTAAAAAGCGAGCATCCTCTCGCTGCAATCAACCACGCCGCATTACTTGGTACATAGCAACAAAGTTTGCGAAAACAGTCTAACTGTTAAATTTCTAGATACATTAAAATATAAAAGTGTGTATATTATGTTCCTAATGTATGTTATGGCAGGATTCTTCTGCAAGTTCAGACATATTTTTTGCTTGGTTGAGAATACTCATGAGCAATTTATAATCATGTTCAATTTTTTGGCTATGCTGCATACTTTGCTCGTATTTTAATCTCAGTTCTTCATTTTTTTTCTTTAGTTTTTGATTTTCCAATTTTAAACGCTTGTTGTCATCCCTTAATTCCAGGTTATTTCTATCTGGATAATTCTGCAAGAAATCGATACAATCATCTAAGGTGAGAGTTCGAATCGTCTCTTGCCTGATAGGAATTTCCTCGTTCTTATCTGATTTACGTTTCAATGTTTTTAGTTTTTCACCATTTTTTTTGGCGTTTTTTTGTACTTGTTCAAGTTTCATATTTTTACTTTGAGCCAAACGCTTTTTTTCTTTTTTTTCTTTTTTTGCGTGCTCAACAGCTTGTAAGTATTGACCACGCACTTCAGCGTTCCACCGATAGCCACATGCTGCAGAGGTTCGATTTAATTGATCACCGACCTCATCAAAAGCAGCAACCTGTGTACTGCCATCACGAATATGTCGCAGCACAGTTTCTGCAAGAAGTAAATCATCATCATGTGTCCAAGCATCTTGTCTACTCTTCATGATATCCTCCTATTATCCCAATCGTGACGTGCACTAGCACCTCTGCCTCAAGATGAGTCTGAAGTAAAAAAGAAAGGTGGAGGGAGTTTTGTCCGTAAGATTCGACGACTTAGTCAGGCGAAAGCCACAAAATGTGGCACTTGTGAATAGGATAAGGGTACCACTCACAGATGGAAGTCTCCTAAAAGTATACTCTGACAGTCATTTAATTCTAGCGTCTCCGAAACTCTCCCTTTTATTCAAGTTAGTAGTTTCATATTGATCAAGGATGCTAATTACTTTCTTTGTTGGTTTAAAAGCTTTTCATAAACCTGACTAAGTGTTAACTCAAATTTACCCGTCTTTTTTGGTTCATAGTAAACTTTATTTTTTAAACGGTCTGGTAAATATTGTTGTTTTACCCAGCCATTATCATAGTCATGAGGATATAAGTAATCTATACCTCGGCCTAACGATTTTGCCCCTTGATAATGTGCATCCTTTAGATGTTGTGGCACTTCTCCAATTTTTCCAGCCCGAATATCTGCAATGGCAGTATCTAATGCTTTATATGCACTATTTGATTTCGGTGAAAGGCATAATTCAATAACTGCATTCGCAAGTGGAATTCTAGCTTCAGGAAACCCTAATCGTTCAGATGCTTCTATTGCTGCTAATGTTCGTTGGCCTGCTTGTGGGCTTGCAAGTCCAATATCTTCGTAGGCAATGACTAATAATCTTCTATTTAAACTAACGAGATCGCCTGCTTCAATGAGTCTTCCTAGATAATGTAGGGCTGCATTTACATCAGAACCTCTAATCGATTTTTGAAAGGCAGAAATGACATCATAGTGGGGATCCCCGTCTTTATCATGTACTAAGCTTTTCTTTTGCAGACATTCCTCAGCGATCGATACATCAATATTTATTACGCCATTCTCATCTGCTTCTGTCGATAATACAGCTAACTCAAGAGCGTTTAATGCAGAGCGAACATCTCCTCCACTGCTTTGAGCAAAATAATTTAGAGCACTTTCTTCAATGACAATATTTTGTTTGCCTAAGCCATTTTCCTTATCATCTATGGCTCTATGTAATGCCTCTTTAATATCTTGCTCATTTAGAGAATGTAGTTCGAAAATTTGACATCTACTCCGAATGGCTGGATTGATTGCATGGTAAGGGTTACTTGTTGTAGCCCCAATTAAAATAATCATTCCGTTTTCTAAATATGGTAATAAAAAATCTTGTTTTGCTTTATCAAGGCGATGTACTTCATCTAAAATTAAAATGACTTTTCCAGACATTTTCGCTTCTTCAACAACAATTTCCATATCTTTCTTATTGTTTACTACTGCATTCAGCTTTCGAAATGCTGTTTTGGTACTGCCTGCTATCGCTGTAGCGATCGAAGTTTTTCCTACACCAGGCGGACCATATAAAATCATTGAAGACAAATGCTTGGCTTTTACCATTCGATGAATGATCTTGCCTTCATTAACTAAATGCGTCTGTCCAATAATATCTTCTAATCGTTTTGGTCTCATTCGATATGCTAAAGGTTGTTTCAAAATAAACACTCCAAACGGATAAAAATGACTTTGTTATGTGGAATAGATAAATAGGTAAGTAATGAAAAATCACATTGAGAACAATATGTCCTAGCAGTAAAGTTGGTTTAAGTGCCTAATAAGTTAATAATATGCTATAATGGCTAATGTTCAAAGAAAGAACTCAAAAATGACCGCACATTCTTAGATGATCCATATTTGGGTTTAGTAGCACCTAGAGTTTTCAACTTATGAATCGAGGGATCTTCATGGAGAAAATGAAAAGTTGTTATACTCATTTAATAAAATGGAGTATATATTTTATTGGGCTTTTAATCATGACATTTGGTGTCGTATTAACGATTAAAGCTGATTTAGGGGTTTCCTCATGGGATGTCCTGCACATTGGCCTTTATTATCAATTCGGATTAACGATTGGAACATGGTCAATTATTATTGGTGCACTGGTACTTATATTCACAACATTATTAACGAAAAAGCCTCCACAATTAGGGGCATTTATTAATATGATATCGGTTGGGATCTTTATGGATCTTTATTTAATGATTCCCTTTCTTCAAACGCCTGAATCATTTATCGGACAATTGATTATGCTGATGGTAGGAATTGTCGTATTAGGCTATGGAATGGGATTGTACCTTTCTGCTAAAATTGGTGCAGGTCCTCGGGATAGTTTAATGATGGCCTTTGTTGCAATAACGGGAAAATCAATCTCTCTAATAAGAGGCAGTATCGAAATCATTGTACTAATAATTGGTTGGTTTTTAGGTGGACCAGTATTTATTGGAACGATTATTACAACTGTAACAATCGGATATATAGCAGGGATTATGATTCCGTTTTGTCAAAAAACAACAGACCGAATATTAAACAAACAATATCGTGAAAGAGGGAATTTACCGAGAGGCGAGTTCCTAGATCAGAACATATAGGAGTGTTTGGATGAAAATATCTACAAAAGGACGTTATGGGTTAACAATTATGATAGAGTTGGCACGTAAGTTTGGAGAAGGGCCAACATCTTTAAAAAGTATCGCACAATCACATGATTTATCTGAGCATTATTTAGAGCAATTAATTGCTCCGTTACGTAATGCAAGGCTTGTAAAAAGCATAAGAGGTGCATATGGCGGTTATATTTTAGGAGACGAACCGAAAAACATTACAGCAGGTGATATTATACGTGTTCTTGAAGGACCTATTAGTCCAGTTGAAGTGTTAGAGGATGAAGAGCCTGCGAAAAGGGAACTTTGGATACGAATTCGTGATGCGGTAGTAGATGTCATAGATAACACAACACTAGAAGACCTTGCAAGCTACACAGAAGATGGCGGCCAAGAACCTTATATGTTTTATATTTAAAATGGTATTTATCAGAAAAGCGGAAGCGCCTGTTTAGCCCCGGCAAGCAGATATTCAGAAATAGAAGGTGTATTTTACCTTCAATTTCTGAATGGCTTATGACCTCGAGGGGCAGCTGGAGCTAGACAATCAGAAAAGCGGAAGCTGCTGTTTAGCCACGACAAGCTTAAGACAGTAAAAACACGATTTCCTGTCTATACTGCAACTCGCACTTCTGCTTACTATGTTTTAGGTAACATCGTCTTGTGTTATTGAATAGAAAAACGGGGGCATCCTAATGTAGCCTCTATCAAATAGTATGTTTGATTGATATTAAGAAAGAAGGCGTTTTTGGTGAGACGAATTTATTTAGATCATGCTGCAACTTCCCCGCTTCATCCAGAAGTCGCTGAGAAAATGATGCCGATTATGATCGAAAACTTCGGTAATCCATCAAGTATCCATTCATTCGGTAGAGAGGCTAGACGTATTTTAGACGAATCAAGAAGAACGCTAGCTGGTACGATCGGAGCGAAACCAACTGAAATTATTTTTACAAGCGGTGGTACAGAGGCTGACAATCTCGCAGTTATTGGTACTGCATTAGCGAATAAGCATGCAGGAAATCACATCATTACAACTCAAATTGAGCACCATGCTGTTCTTCATGCTTGTAAGTTTCTTGAAGGTAATGGATATAAAGTAACATACTTGCCTGTTAATGAGCATGGATTAATTACTCCTGAGCAAGTTAAGAAACACTTAACAGATCAAACGATCCTTGTTTCAATTATGTATGGGAATAATGAGGTTGGTTCCATACAGCCAATTCGGGAGATTGCTGAATTATTAAAAGATCATCATGCAATTTTCCATACTGATGCAGTACAAGCTTATGGCTTAGAAAAAATAAATGTGAATGAATTAGGTGTTGACCTTTTATCGGTTTCAGCTCATAAAATAAATGGACCAAAAGGTGTCGGTTTTCTATTTGCAAAATCCGGAATTAAGCTTCAACCATCTCTATATGGTGGAGAACAGGAGCTTAAACGCAGAGCAGGCACTGAGAATGTTGCAGGTATTTACGGGTTTAGTCAGGCTGCAGAGCTTGCATTAAATACACGTGAACAAAAAACAAAACAATACAAATCATATAAGAAGAACATGATTGCGATATTCGATGAACACAACCTACAATATGAGATCAACGGTTTATTGGAAGGATTACCTCATGTATTTAATCTATATTTCCCAAAAACACATATTGAATCATTATTAGTAAATTTAGATTTAGCTGGGATCGCAGCTTCAAGTGGTTCAGCATGTACAGCAGGTTCTGTTGACCCATCACATGTATTAGTTGCTATGTTCGGTAAAGAATCTGATCGAATTATTTCTTCTATCCGGTTTAGCTTCGGTTATGGACTAAATTCTGGAGATATTCAATATGCAGCACATGAAATCGCAAAAATTATTAAAAGAGTTACAGCTTAGAGTATTTGGGAGGTGAATAGGATGGAAAAAGATCCTAAAGATATTAGAGTCGTAGTTGGGATGTCAGGTGGAGTTGACTCCTCAGTTGCGGCCCTTCGTTTAAAAGAGCAAGGCTATGATGTAATTGGAATTTTTATGAAAAACTGGGATGACACAGATGAAAATGGTGTATGTACAGCGACAGAGGATTACAACGATGTGATAGAAGTATGTAATCAAATCGGTATTCCATACTATGCAGTAAATTTTGAAAAACAATATTGGGATAAGGTATTTACGTATTTCTTAGATGAATACAAGGCGGGAAGAACACCTAACCCAGATGTTATGTGTAATAAAGAAATCAAATTTAAAGCATTTTTAGATCATGCGATGTCACTCGGAGCAGATTATTTAGCAACAGGTCACTACGCAAGAGTGGAATATCTTGATGGTGAATACAAAATGCTTCGCGGTATAGATGAAAACAAAGATCAAACATATTTTCTTAATCAATTAGGACAAGAACAGCTTTCAAAAGTTATGTTTCCATTAGGAGATATTGAAAAACCTATGGTTCGTGAAATAGCAAAGAAAGCTAATTTAGCAACTGCTACTAAGAAAGACAGTACTGGGATTTGCTTTATTGGTGAACGGAACTTTAAAGAATTCTTAAGCGGTTATTTACCAGCTCAGCCTGGAAATATGCAAACACTTGATGGTGAAATTAAAGGAAAACATGAGGGACTCATGTATTATACAATCGGCCAACGACATGGTCTTGGTATTGGCGGTAGTGGTGATCCATGGTTTGCTATTGGAAAAGACTTAAAAAATAATGTGTTATATGTTGATCAAGGTTTTCATAATGAACTTTTATATTCAGATTCGATCATTGCTACAAATGTTAGTTGGGTTTCTGAAAAACCTGTTTCTGAATTAACTTGTACTGCTAAATTTCGCTATCGTCAAGAAGATAATGAAGTTGTCGTTCATATGATTGATCCAACAACAGCAAAGGTGACATTTAAAAAACCAATTCGTGCAGTTACACCAGGTCAAGCTGTCGTCTTTTATGATGGTGAAGTATGTCTTGGAGGCGGAACAATTGATGATGTCTTCAAAAATGGTGAAAAGCTGTGGTATGTAGGGTAAAGGTAAGTTATGATCGTAAAAGGGGGTGACGAGTTGTTTAGTCAGCCCCTTTTACATATGAAAAGATAAGATATTATTTCGAAATTTTGAAAGAGGGTTATACATAATGGATACGAATCAACGTGGAATCGAAGCAATGCAAAAGGGTGATTTTGAGAAAGCAGCAACGATTTTTTCGGATGCAATTGAAGCAAATCCTGATGATCCTATTAGCTACATCAATTTTGGAAATTTGCTTTCTGCTGTAAATGAACTTGAAAAAGCATTAAAGTTTTATGAGAAAGCACTTGAATTAGAGCCTAATGCAGCAACAGCTTATTATGGAGCAGGAAATGTTTATTTTAATCTAGAAAATTATGAAGAAGCGAAGAATATGTTTGAAAAAGCGTTGAAAAAAGGGTTGGATCAAGGTGATTTACATTTTATGATAGGGATGAGTTTAGTTAATCTTAATCAAAACCGCTTTGCACTGCCTTATTTTCAACGTGCTGTGGAATTGAATGAACAAGATAAAGATGCAAGATTTCAATATGGGTTATGTTTAGCACAATTGGATTTAGTAGATGATGCATTAATCCAATTTCAAGAAGTTGTGAAATTAGATGATCAGCATGCAGATGCTTATTATAATCTTGGTGTTGCATATGCTTTTAAAGAAGATGGGGATCAAGCGAAACAAATGCTAGAAAAAGCGTTACAAATTCAACCTGATCATTTATTAGCTGGTCATGCCTTGAAAATTATTACAACAAATAACGAATAGGACAATCGATTTTTCGAAGGTAGAGAGGAGAACAGATTCATGCAGGAAAGTGCGGATTTATTTGGGGAAAATGAACGATATGTAAAGGGATTAGTAAAGGTTGTCATTTTTCACAATGAGCAAAACTTATATTCTGTGTTAAAAGTAAGAATACATGAAACAAGTGAAGAGATTGAAGATAAAGAAATAACCGTCACTGGTTATTTTCCGCACCTGCATGAAGATGAGACTTATACCTTTTTTGGCTCACTAACAAATCATCCAAAGTTTGGTCAACAATTTCAAACAGAACATTTTCGAAAAGAAGTCCCAGAAACAAAGGAAGGGATTATTCAATACTTGTCAAGTGATCTTTTTAAAGGGATAGGCAAAAAGACAGCAGAGGCGATCGTTGAAAAGCTTGGAGAATCAGCCATTACTAAAATCCTTCAAAATCCCCAGGTGTTAGATACTATACCAAAAGTAAATAAAGATAAAGCAAAGCAATTAGTTGATGCGCTTATTTCACATCAAGGGCTTGAACAAATCATGATATCTTTAAATCAATTTGGATTTGGACCACAGCTTGCCATGAAAGTCTATCAGGCTTATCAGGATCGAACGTTAACAATCATCCAAGAAAATCCCTATCAATTAGTAAATGATGTAGAAGGAATTGGTTTTATACGTGCTGATGAGTTAGGACAGCAAATTGGAATATCAGGGAAAAGTCCTGAACGTATTAAAGCAGCATGTCTCTATAGTATTGATTACCAATGCTTACAGGAAGGTCACGTTTTTTTAACCTTGGAACAGTTAATTGTCAAAACAAAGGAATTACTTGATCATTCCAAACAAGAGACCATTCATGAAACTGAAATTGCAAATGAAATCATTGCTCTAGGAAATGAAAAGAAAATCATTGTTGAAGAAGAAAGAGTGTATCTTCCCACTTTTTATTATGCGGAACAAGGATTGGTTAAAAATATTAAGAAAGTACTAGAGCAAACTGAATATCAGGATCTTTTTCCAGAGTCTGAATTTTTACTATCACTAGGTCATTTAGAAGATAAAATGAAAGTTCAGTATGCCCCCACTCAAAGAGATGCTATCCAAAAGGCTTTAATGTCACCTATGCTTTTATTAACAGGGGGACCTGGTACCGGTAAAACAACTGTTATCAAGGGGATAGTCGAATTATATGCTGATTTGCACGGATGTTCACTTGATCCACAGGATTATAAGAAAGAAGAGTCATTTCCTATCTTGCTTGTTGCACCAACAGGGCGTGCGGCAAAACGAATGAGTGAAGCAACTGGTATGCCAGCCGTAACAATTCATCGCTTATTAAAGTGGAATGGGGCAGATGGATTTGAGCATGATGAAAATAATCCTATTGGAGGAAAACTTCTTATTGTTGATGAAGTTTCAATGGTTGATATATGGATTGCAAACCAATTGTTTAAAGCTTTGCCTGAGAATATTCAAGTTGTAATGGTAGGTGACGAAGACCAGCTCCCATCTGTAGGACCTGGACAAGTTCTTCGTGATTTATTAGCATCAGATATCATTCCTACAGTTCGCTTAACAGATATATATCGTCAAGCTGAAGGCTCATCGATTATTGAACTTGCACATGATATCAAACAAGGAAGATTGCCGCAAAACATTACAGCACCCACATCAGACCGTTCCTTCATTCAATGTTCTCAAGCACAAATGAAAGAAGTTATTGAAAAGGTCATTAAAAGCGCAATTAATAAAGGATACACAGCAAAAGATGTGCAAATATTGGCTCCTATGTATAAAGGTCCAGCTGGGATAGATCAGTTAAACAAATTACTTCAGGAGTTATTTAATCCAAAAACACCAGGTAAGAGAGAAATGCAGTTTGGTGAGGTGATGTATCGAAATGGGGATAAAATTCTTCAGCTCGTGAATCAACCTGATAGCAATGTCTTTAATGGTGATATAGGGGAGATTGTTTCTATTTTTTATGCGAAGGAAAATACTGAAAAACAAGACATGATTGTTGTCTCCTTCGATGGAAACGAGGTTACATACACAAAACAAGATTTCAACCAATTTACTCATGCTTTTTGCTGTTCTATTCATAAATCACAAGGGAGCGAATTCCCGATTGTTGTCATGCCAATCGTTAAAGGTTATTATCGCATGCTGAGGCGCAACTTAATCTATACAGCTATTACAAGGAGTAAACGTTCTTTAGTTATATGCGGAGAAAAAGATGCCCTGCAGTGGGGAATTTCTAATAGTGATAGTTCAGAAAGACAAACGAGTCTTATGCAAAAACTATGCGGATCTTCAGAAGTCGATGAAATCGATGAACTACAGAAGGAACTTCCATTTCCTATTGAAGATGCAAATATCGGCATGGAAAACATAACACCATATGATTTTATGGAGATTGTCGAATAAAACGCATAAAAACGATCTTTGTCATGATCATTATCGAATGGTTAATACTGGTCAAAATTGATTTTTACGAAGCTAGAAATGTTTATAAATTTAGGTTTTATTCATTACCTTCAATGGAAAACGTTACACCGTATGACTTTATGGCTGTAGGCTAAAGATAGTAATGTTCGGAAAGGTGGGGATTTTCTTTGCGAACATTTTCAAAGCTAAAAGGCCTACCGGTATATAGTAATCATGATGGGAACATTTTAGGTTATGTTACAAATTTATGTTTATCTTCCAATGGCTTTGTTCACGGTTTGATGATCGAAGGGAAAGGACTGTTTCAGCGTGATCGATTTGTTCCTATTCATTCGATCCATGCACTTGGAGAGAACGGTGTTATGGTTGATGATAAGAACAAGTTACTCTCGATACAAGAAATGAGAGGGAACTACACATACAGCACATATGATGATATCCATTTTAAAACAGTTCTTACGAAAGACGGAGAACGACTTGGATTATTAGAAGATGTATATTTTTCCGAACAAATGGGCACAATTGAGGCATACGAATTGACGGATGGTTTTTTTGCTGACATTGCTGAAGGAAAAAAAGTGGTTAAAGCTTCAGGAGAACCACTAACAATAGGCAAAGATACAATCGTCATCGACCTATGAATATAAAAGAGGTGTGCCCGTTTGTTATCGTGTCCAAATTGTAAAAGCAAAGACCTAGGGAAGATCGGTGTGAATCAATACTACTGCTGGAGCTGTTTTATTGAACTTTCTGTCGCGAAAGGGAAGATTCTAACACATCAAGTTGAAGAGGATGGAACGTTAAGTTCGCTTGATGATTTATTTTCTGATGATGAACGATCAATAAGCATGTAAAGGGGAGATAGGTCTTGAATCGTACTGTAACCTCAATAGTATCTATGGGTGTAGGTGCTGCAGCATATTATTTTGCTCGTAACTCTAACATGACATCAAATCGTTCGATGAAGAAAATGAGAAGACGCATTATGAAAATGTTTTAAAAAATAAGAAGCTGACAAATGTCAGCTTCTTATTTTTTGTGAAAGTTTAAGTCCGTAACTTTTTTGAGTGCAAAGGATTCCATTTAGTAGCTAATTATCTTTGTTAAATGGCAGTTGACTTTTATTATGTATAATATTCCAATTACCTTCCACAATAAACGGAAAGAGGAGTGGAATTTATGAGAGATCGGCAAATAAAATGGTTGTTTAGAATTACAATATTATTACTGGGTTTACTGACCATTTATGTGTTTTTTATGCTGCATTCTATTTGGGATCCTTTTTTTCTAATGTTCAAAGCAATCTTTATTCCATTTTTAATAAGTGGGTTTATCACATACTTGCTACACCCTGTTATTGAAAAGCTCCATCATACTGGACTGCCGAGATCACTATCGATCCTTATTATATATTTATTGTTCTTTGGGATTATTGGATATGGTTTTTATCGAGGTGTCCCTGTTTTAGTCAACCAACTTAGAGACCTGTCGGAAAATTTCCCTCAGTTTTCATCAACATATAATCATTGGATTGATTCCATCCATGATCAAACAAATCAATGGCCAGAAGGGATCCATGAACGAATTGAAGGTATGTTTCAACAAACAGAAGAATGGTTGGCAATAACAATTGAAAAATTAATTAACAGCTTAAAAGGTATTTTTGATTATATGTTGTTAATTGCGATCATTCCTTTTTTAGTTTTTTATATGTTAAAGGACTATGATCAATTAAAAAAGGCTGCATGGTATTTGACTCCTCGGAAATGGAGGAATGATGCCGTTCAGTTTATTAAAGAGCTTGACCATTCTTTAGGAAATTACATTAGAGGCCAGTTATTTGTATGTATCATTATAGGAAGCTTAGCTTCTTTATCTCTTTGGATATTTAAAGTTAAATATCCTTTAATATTAGGCTTATTAATCGGAGCTACAAATATTATTCCGTACTTTGGACCTCTCATTGGGGCTGTTCCAGCATTAATTATTGCAGCAACAATGTCAACTAAAACAGTTATGATCGTTATCGTTCTTATTCTCTCTCTGCAATTTATCGAAGGAAATATATTAGGGCCATTAGTTGTTGGAAAAAGTCTTCACATGCATCCAATCGTCATCATGCTTGCTCTGCTGGCCGGAGGAGAAATCGGAGGTGTGATAGGCTTGATGATTGCCGTCCCGATTGTTGTTATTTTACGTGTCATGATTATTCATTTTGTACAATTAAAAAGGCGCCATTGACAATTATACACGGCTTGTCTATAATCACGATAGAATATTGCTAAATCAATGATGGAACAAAGTATGTTGTGACCGCTTTTATAGAGAGGAATTTCCTTGGCTGTAAGAAATTCTAGAGTAGGACAACAGAAAGCTATTCCTAAGTGCAGGCAAAAACTGCCGTTTAATCCACGTTACGGTCTAATAAAGGTGATGGACATTTACCATTAAGCGCAAACATTCCGCATTTCATTGTCCATAATCAGGGTGGTACCGCGAGCTAACTCTCGTCCCTGTGGAAAGAGGAATTCTTTACACAGGGACGAGAGTTTTTGTTTTGTTCAATTTACTGGCAAGTACTTTTAAGACGATTGAGGATAGTAAAAGTTAACTAATTCTCAATATCCCGTATGGGGGTAACATCCAGACTGAGTGGTTGACTTTATAAAAATGCTTACAAAATAAGGAGGATACATATGAGAAATTTACAATCAGCCCAAGTACGTCAAATGTATTTGGACTTCTTTAAAGAGAAAGGCCATGCAGTTGAACCAAGTGCATCACTTGTACCACATGAAGATCCTACATTGCTATGGATTAATAGTGGTGTAGCCACTTTAAAAAAATATTTTGATGGACGGGTTATACCTGATAATCCAAGAATTTGTAACGCACAAAAATCTATTCGAACAAATGATATTGAAAATGTAGGTAAAACGGCAAGACATCATACATTTTTTGAAATGCTTGGAAACTTTTCAATTGGAGACTATTTCAAAGTAGAAGCAATTGAGTGGGCATGGGAATTTTTAACGAGTGAAAAGTGGATTGGCTTTGAACCAGAAAAATTATCAGTCACGATTCATCCAGAAGACAATGAAGCTTTCGATATTTGGAAAGATAAAATTGGCATTCCAGAGGAGCGTATAATCCGTTTAGAAGGAAACTTCTGGGATATCGGTGAAGGTCCTAGTGGACCAAACACAGAGATTTTTTATGATCGTGGTGATGAATACGGCAATGATCAAGAGGATCCTGAGTTATATCCCGGCGGTGAAAATGACCGCTATTTAGAAGTGTGGAATCTTGTATTTTCACAATTCAATCATAACCCAGACGGTACCTATACACCGCTTCCTAAGAAAAATATCGATACAGGAATGGGTCTTGAGCGTATGGTCTCTGTTATTCAAGACGTACCTACGAATTTTGATACAGATCTTTTCATTCCAATCATACGTGCAACAGAGCAAATTGCAAATGTTGGTTATCGACAAGATAAAGACAAAGATATTGCGTTTAAAGTAATTGCCGATCATGTCCGTACTGTAAGCTTTGCAATCAGCGATGGAGCACTTCCTTCAAATGAAGGTCGCGGGTATGTTTTAAGAAGACTTTTAAGAAGAGCAGTACGTTATGCAAAACAAATTAATATCAATCGTCCTTTTATGTATGAATTAGTACCAGTAGTAGCGGAGATAATGGTTGATTTTTATCCTGAAATCAAATCAAAAACTGAGTTTATTCAAAAGGTAATCAAAAATGAAGAAGAACGCTTCCATGAAACATTGAACGATGGATTAGCGATCCTTAGTGAAGTTATCAATGTACAAAAAGAAAAAGGACAAAATGTTATTCCAGGTGAAGATGTATTCCGATTATACGACACATATGGTTTCCCAATTGAACTAACGGAAGAGTATGCTGAAGAGGAAGGCATGACAGTTGATCATGAAGGCTTTGAACAAGAAATGGAAAGACAACGTGACCGCGCTCGTGCGGCGATTCAAAAAGTTGATTCCATGCAGGTTCAAGGTGGTGTGTTAGGTGAAATTAAGGATAAAAGCGATTTTGTTGGTTATAATCAGTTAACAGTGAACAATGCTGAAGTTGTTGTTTTAATAAAGGATGGAGAAATGATTAAGGAAGCAAGCGCTGGTGATGAAGTACAGCTAATTCTTGATAAAACACCATTCTATGCTGAGAGCGGTGGACAAATTGCAGATGAAGGTGTGCTAACAAGCGAAAAAGCGCAAGTACGAGTAAAAGATGTCCAAAAGGCTCCTAATGGACAAAACCTTCACAATGTCATAGTAGAAAGCGGAATACTTCAAGCAGGTGATCGCTTTACTGCTATCGTTTCAGAAGAAAATCGCAATGGTATCGTAAAAAATCATACCGCAACACATTTATTGCATCAGGCATTAAAAGATGTGCTCGGTACCCATGTAAATCAAGCAGGATCTTTAGTAACAGCTGACCGTCTTCGTTTTGACTTCTCTCATTTTGGACAAGTTAGTCATGAAGAATTAACACAAATTGAACATATTGTAAATGAACAAATTTGGAAGAATATTGATGTTGCTATTGGGCTGAAATCGCTTAAAGAAGCGAAGGATATGGGAGCAATGGCTCTCTTTGGTGAAAAATACGGTGAAATTGTTCGTGTTGTACAAGTTGGTAATTATAGTTTAGAACTTTGTGGAGGATGTCATGTTGATAACACTGCAACAATTGGTCTTTTCAAAATTGTAACTGAAACTGGAATTGGTGCAGGTACAAGAAGGATTGAAGCAGTAACTGGGAAAGCAGCTTATCAAATGATCAATGGTCAACTTGAAAAACTTCAAGAGGCAGCATCATTATTAAAAGCAAATCCTAAGGATCTTGTGACAAGAATTGATAGCTTATTACTTGACTATCGTGAACTTCAACGAGAAAATGAATCATTAACTGCAAAGCTAGGAAATCTTGAAGCAAACAGTATTGTTGATAAGGCAGTTAAGGTTAATGGTGTAACGGTTCTTGCTACAAAAGTAAATGCAAAAGATATGAATAGTTTACGGGGAATGATGGATGACTTGAAAGACAAACTTCAATCAGCTATTGTTGTACTTGGTTCATCAGAGGATAATAAAGTTAACCTAGTTGCAGGTGTGACAAAAGATCTTGTTGAAAAGGGATACCACGCTGGAAAATTAATTAAGGAAGTTGCAGAACGTTGTGGCGGAAAAGGCGGCGGTCGTCCTGAGATGGCTCAAGCAGGAGCAAAAAATCCTGAAAAACTGACAGAAGCACTAAAGTTTGTCGAAGAATGGGTTGAATCCGTTTTATAATTCATAAAAGTAGTGTAAAATGTAGGTAAGCTTTGACAAGCGGATTCTTTTTAGAATCTGAGAAAGAGGTGCGATGGTGAGCTCATTTGACAAAACGATGAAATTTAATTTCTCTGATGAATCGGTTGAAACAAATGTAAATGAGGTTTTGTATACCGTTTACGATGCGTTACAAGAAAAAGGCTATAACCCAATCAATCAGATTGTTGGCTATTTGCTGTCTGGTGATCCGGCCTATATTCCACGTCATCGTGATGCAAGGAATTTAATTCGCAAACTGGAAAGAGATGAATTAATTGAGGAGTTAGTTAAATCCTACCTAGAAAAACGATCTTTATAGATTTGTGATAAGTGGGATCCAACCTTTTTCCTACATTCAATAATACTTTTGGTGCATACTATCATAAAAAGGGTATGATGGCACTGCACTATTGGGTAAAACTTATTTTGGCATTCTGTTTTGGAAAGGTAGAGTGGGGTTCAACCTTTCCTTTAAAACAAAAATATTTGTGAGGCAAAACATGCGTATATTAGGTTTAGATTTAGGCTCGAAAACACTTGGTGTAGCAATAAGTGACGAGTTGGGTTGGACAGCCCAAGGAATTGAAACAATAAAAATTAACGAGGAAAACCGAGATTATAACCTAAAAAGGCTTTCTGAAATCATTCATGAACATGGTGTAGAAAAGATCGTACTTGGAATGCCCAAAAATATGAATGGAACAATCGGGCCAAGGGCTGAAGCAAGTCAGAAATTTGCTGAGATGTTAACAAAAAAATATCAACTTCCAGTCATTCTTTGGGACGAACGTCTAACAACAATGGCAGCGGAACGAATGCTAATTTCTGCGGATGTTAGCCGAAAGAAAAGAAAACAAGTGATTGATAAAATGGCTGCTGTCATGATTTTACAAGGATATTTGGACAGCTTAAATTAATATTGATCTGTGAAGATCTATGAAGATCTATGAGGCTGCGTTTAGTCTTGCCTTTAAAAAATATAAGAGGTGAACAATATGGAACATGGTGAAAAGCAAATTACAGTTATTGATGAAAACGGAAATGAGCAGCTTTGTGAGGTATTATTTACGTTTGAATCAGAAGAGTTTAAGAAATCTTACGTTCTTTATTACCCATTGGGTGCAGAAGAAGACGATAGCGAAGAAATTGAAATTCATGCTTCAAGCTTTAATGCGAATGCGGATGGTGAAGACGGTGAGCTAGAGCCTATCGAAACTGAAGAAGAATGGGATTTAATTGAAGAAATGTTAAATACATTCCTTGATGAAGAAGAACAAGAATAAAGTGAGACTTCTATTAGAGCGGGATTACTGCCCAGTCTTGTGGGATAAATAGAAATCTAAGATGCAAAAAAGAATTTTTTCTTTTTTGCATCTTTTTTTTAGGCTCTTTTCTAAGAGATTGTTGTTTTTAAAACGAAAACTATTTAAGGTTGATTGGAGCAGATTGCGAGACTCCTGCTTAGAGCAGCGGGACAGGTGAGACTCATGCAGGCGTTTACGCCGAGGAGGCTCACCGCCCGCCCCGCGGAAAGCGAGCATCTGGAGAGGAAATCAACCACACCGCATTACTTGGTAAAAAGCAACAAAGTATGCGAAAAGAGCCTTTTTTATGAAATAGGATGATTGATAAATTGGTAAAATTGCAATAATAACAAGAAATATGGCTTAAATAAAAGAGAAAGTTTGAAATTCCTTAAGAGACCTACAAAAATTGCCGAAAAAGAAAGAACATTGTAGTATAATAGTTGGGATGAGAGGAGGAAACGTATGTCTGCAGTGGATTCAAACAAGGATGCATTCCGAAAAAAGCTTCTGGAAAAACAAAAAGAGGCAAAGGTAGTTAGAAAAATTGTATTAACTGTTTTTATTATATTAACTATTGTCTTTTCAGGCCTTATTGGAGGCGGTTATCTATATATTAAATCATCTTTAGAGCCAGTAGATCCAGATGATCAAACATTCAAAAATGTGACTGTACCGATTGGTTCTTCTGTTTCCGCGATTTCAAATATTTTAGAAGAGAATGGAATCATTAAAGATGCTCGTGTTTTTAAATATTACATTAAGTTTAAGAATGAATCAGGATTTCAGGCGGGTAATTATCAACTAAGCAAATCGATGACCTTCCAGGATATTATTGAAAGCTTAAAGCAGGGAAAGCTAATGGATGAAGTTGCTTTTCAAATAACCATTCCAGAAGGAAGACAGCTGAAAGAAATAGCGTCAATCGTTTCAAAGAAAACGGATTTTAGTGAAGAGTTAATTTTAGAAAAACTAACAAATAAGACTTTTATTAACGCAATGAGAGCAAAATATCCAGATTTACTAACAAATGATATTTTTGGGAAAAATGTAAATTATGCGCTAGAAGGGTATTTATATCCAGCAACATATCCATTTTATAAAAAGGATCCAACACTTGAGGAAGTTTTGGAACCAATGATTAAAAAAATGAATGATGAGGTTAAAAAGTATATACCTACACTACAGGAGAAGAAAATGAGTGTACATCAGTTTGTGACAATGGCTTCACTGATCGAAGAAGAAGCAACTGACCAAGCTGATCGGGAAAAAATATCAAGTGTGTTTTATAATCGACTCGATCAAAATATGCCATTACAAACAGACCCTACCGTCTTATATGCACTTGGAGAACATAAAGATCGTGTGTTTTACAAAGATCTTGAAGTAGATTCACCGTACAATACCTATAAAAATAAAGGTCTTCCACCTGGACCGATTGCTAGTGCTGGTGAAGTTTCCTTTGCAGCTGCTTTATCACCAGAGAATACAGATTTTCTCTATTTCTTAGCGACAAAAGAAGGAGAAGTTATCTTTACAAAAACGTTAGATGAGCATAATAAGGAAAAGAATAAACATATTACAAACTAAAAAAGGATAACAATTAGGAATAGAATTAACTATTCGCATTCCCTATCTTTTTGTGGTAAAATATATCAAGTTATTATCAGACATCTATTTTAATCATATTTATCTAAGAAAAGAGTTCTCATTCATGAGGCTCTTATTTTTAGGTATATCTTATTTTAAATTATATTGAAATAATATTTTCGACAAATGTACACTATCTGCAGGAGGCAATTATGTTAAATGAAGACGTGCTAACGTATATAGAAAATCTAATACCTGACAGACCACAATATATAAAGCAAATGGAAGATTTTGCTGTCGAACATGATGTGCCAATTATGGAAAAAACAGGTATTGAAGTATTACTTCTTCTTCTTTCTATGCAGAAACCAAAAAAAATACTTGAAATAGGAACGGCTATTGGCTATTCAGCGATTCGAATGGCATTAAAAGTACCAACAACAGAAATTATGACAGTTGAACTTGATGATGTTCGCTATCAACAAGCAAATGAAAATATTATACAAATGGGCCTTCAATCGCGAATTCATACCCTGCATGGCGATGCGCTTGAATTATCAGAAGAAATTCGTAAGAATGGCCCATATGATGCAATATTTATTGATGCCACAAAAGCTAAATATACAAAGTTCTTTGCGTTGTATGAACCAATGCTTACGGAAAACGGCATAATTTATACTGACAATGTATTATTTAAAGGGACTGTTGCTCGTGATCGTTCAGAGTTAAAAACAAGAAGACAACGAACACTAGTTAGAAAGCTTGATGAGTACAATCACTTTTTAACTACATTAACAAATTATGAAACAACCATTATCCCTGTAGGAGATGGGATTGCAGTAACAAAACGCAAATAATGATATCCCCTGCATTGAAAAAAATATTTAACGTACAATTTCATTTTTAACTTATTCGAAAGGGGTTCTAATTGAATGGAAAAGAAGCCCGTTGTAATTGGAGTAGCTGGAGGATCCGGTTCTGGTAAAACGAGTGTAACAAAATCAATTTATGAGCATTTTAAAGGACATTCCATTTTAATGCTTGAACAAGATTATTATTATAAAGATCAAAGTCATATACCATTTGAAGAAAGATTAAATACAAACTATGATCATCCATTAGCATTTGATAACGATTTATTGATCGATCATTTAAAATTATTACTCAATCACGAAAAAATCGAAAAACCTGTGTATGACTACAAATTGCATACTAGGTCCGATGATGTTATAGTTGTTGAACCGAAGGATGTTATTATATTAGAAGGAATTTTGATTTTAGAGGATGACAGGTTACGTGATTTAATGGATATTAAACTTTTTGTAGATACAGATGCTGATATTCGTATCATCCGTCGTATTCTCCGCGACATTAAAGAAAGAGGGCGATCAATTGATTCCGTTATTGAACAATACATTTCAGTTGTACGACCAATGCATAATCAATTTATTGAACCAACTAAACGATACGCAGACATTATTGTTCCAGAAGGTGGCCAAAACCATGTTGCAATTGATTTAATGGTCACAAAAATTCAAACAATTCTTGAACTAAACGCAATTTTGTAATAACATAGCATAGATAAAGTATACTGTGATCATATTATGTATAAGAATAAATTACTTTCATAGCTTTTTTTCAATAGGCATTGCTTAAATGAAGAAGTAAAGGGCACAATGATGTTGCCCTTGCTTTTTTACATACAGCGCTGTCAAATGATGATAAAAGTTGTCTCTTTTCATTGGTCACAGGTTAAAATGAAAAGATGACCAAATGCTTAACATCATATTTAAGGATGTTTTCGGACTATACTTATACATACTTATTTTATAATTAATATTAACGACGGGGAATAGTCTACTAGAAGGAGTGGAACAAACATGGCACAAGAAAAAGTTTTTCCAATGACAAGAGAAGGAAAAGAAAAGCTTGAGCAGGAACTTGAATACTTAAAAACGGTAAAACGTAAAGAGGTAGTTGAAAGAATTAAAATTGCACGAAGCTTTGGTGACCTTTCAGAGAACTCTGAATACGATTCAGCTAAAGAAGAACAAGCATTTGTTGAAGGTCGTATTACAACTTTAGAAAATATGATTCGTAATGCGAAAATTATCGAAAGTGAAGCTGACACAAGTTCAGTATCACTTGGAAGAACTGTGACATTCACTGAATTACCTGATGGTGATGAAGAAACATATACAATTGTTGGTAGTGCAGAAGCAGATCCATTTGAAGGTAAAATTTCAAATGACTCTCCAATTGCAAAAAGCCTTCTTGGCCGTAAAGTTGGAGACGAAGTAACTGTACAAACTCCAGGTGGAGAAATGCTTGTGAAGATTGTGAAAATTAGCTAAACACATGTTTATATAAGGAACACCTCGTCGAAAATGAAGACGAGGTGTTTTTTATGAAGAGAAGGGTAATCATTGTAGGTAGTTTTTTTCTGTTAGCGTTATTTTTTATAATGTTTCGGTTAGCTGATATACAATTGATTCATACAGAATCATTTACTGAAAAGGGGGTAAATCTTGTTCAAGAAAGTGTCAATCAACGAACCCAAGAGGTTGTCATTGACGATGGACGAGGTCGCTTTGAAGATCGTAATGGCCATTCACTTCGAAACCATGCCGAGCCGACACTTGTACTATTTCCTTTTTTGAAAGAGATTACTTGGCCTGTTGAAGATCTTTCTGAAATTGTTGATGTTTCAAGTGAAAAACTAAAACGACTTATTGAAAATACAAAAGAACCACTTGTTCTTTCTAGTGAAGATGGTGTTAAATTATCAAGCTCTGATTTAGAGAAAATTAATCATTTAAGCATTCCTGGTGTGTTCGGAATATATCGCCAATCGCCAATTGAACAATCAATTGGCGAGCATTTGATTGGAATTACTGGTGAGAATGCAGAGGTACTCCGTGAGAAGTACCCCGATAGGCAGGATTTATCGTATAAAACACAAATTGGAATTACTGGATTAGAGGAGACATTTGATGAATTTTTGCTCCCTGATGCAGAAACGAAGCTTCTTTATCATGTCGACGGGGATGGAAATCCTCTTTTTGGGGTTAACGTAAAATATATTGCAGACTCGAATCCTTTTTATCCCATAACGATTAAAACAACCATCGATAAAGACATACAGGAAATGGCTGAAGATGTGTTAAGTGATCAAAAGGTAGACAATGGCGGTCTTGTTTTACTTGATATTGAGACCAATGAAGTATTAGCAATGGTTAGCAAGCCTGATTTAGATCGATCGAATAATAAAACCTTAACAAATTATATGGTACAACCGCTTTTTCCAGGTTCAGTATTTAAAACTGTCATTTCTGCAGCAGCTATTGAATATGGTTTAGATGATGCAACAAGAGAATTCAATTGCAATCTAAATCTATATGGTGAGAATGATGGAGGACAGGATGATGGGATGCTTACATTAGCAAGAAGTTTTGCAAAAAGTTGTAATTATACATTTACAACTTTAGCAGAAGAATTAATGGAAAAGGATCCGAATGTGATCGAGGACACAGCTGAAAAACTTGGATTACTAGGACCCGTTGCTTGGAGCGGAAAGATTTTTCATTATCAAAATTTTAAGCAGCTTCCAGAAGAAAAAATAGGAAGTATTTGGGGAGATGAAAAGGATAAAAATGTGTTGAGAGCCATTGATCAGACTGCTATTGGGCAGAAAGATGTAAAGGTTACTCCTCTTGGTGTTGCTAATATGATGGCAACAATAGCTAGAGGCGGACATAAACAACAAGTGAAAATCGTAGAAAATATATTATATAAAAATGGAACAAATATGTTTTCATTTACGTCTAAATCATTAGAAGGAGAAAAGATATCATCCTATACTGCAGCAAAACTGCAAAAGTTACACCGCTTAGTAGTTACAGATCCTGAAGGAACAGGAAGAAGGTTTCAAAACTCACCACTAGAAGTTTCAGGGAAATCAGGAACCGCTCAAACGGGTAAAAAAAATGATAAAGGGCAAATGCTCTATAATAAATGGTTTGCTGGCTATTTCCCTTCAAAAAATCCAAAATATGCACTTGTAGTCGTTGAGATGGATACAACTAGCGCTGAGGCTGGGACTAATGCAGTATTTTATGATATTGTCGATAAGTTAGCTGAAATGAAAGGGAAGTAAGTCCTATTGTGAAAAAAAGATGGAATAAAAGATGTAAAAGTAGGGTATACACCATTTAGGCTAATAAAATCTTCATAATGAAGGAAGCAGCATTAGAAATAAATTTGTTTATCAATTGTCAAAACATGTCCTTCTTATGATACGATTAACCCAGAAAAGGGAAAGTGGTTAAATTTTAGAAAGATAAAACAACTAGATAGAATGACATTCTAATGCTAGAATAAGACAGAAGGTATGAGGGACAAAGGAGTGTAGGACATTGAGTAATTATCATGTAGACTCTCGCTATGAAAAAAGAGATAAGCGCAGAAAAACAAATATCGTATTAAACATATTAATAGGAGTTGTTGCAGTATTAATACTTGTTATTGGTTCTCAGCTTATTTTTGGTGGAAGTGATGCGGAAAAAACGGCAAAATACAATGAACAACCTGATATAAAGTTAGCAAATGAAGAAAGTAAAGAAGAAACTGATAAAGAGAAAGACGCAGTAAAAGAAAGTGATAAATCCAATGAAGAATTAGATGAAGATGGAAATGGTATTCCTGATGAGGTTGAAAAAACCGAAGAAGAGTCGACCGAAGATCCTTTTGAACAGGCAACAATAACAGAGGGTGAACCTGGTTCTGGAGTAACTGAAACCATTGAAAACCCAGGTTGGTCACCGGTTGGTACATCACAAACAGAGCCTCATTCAGCGAATTATGATAAAGGATCACAAGATTGGGCTGAAATGACAAAAGCTTTAAGCTATGCTACAGGGATTCCTGAATCAGATATGATTATTTGGTTCCTAGGTAACAACGGCTCACCAAATGATGCAGTTGGTACAATCTCACCAAAAGATAAATCTTCAAAATATAAAGTTTATATAACTTGGATCGAAAATGAAGGCTGGAAGCCAACAAAAATTGAAAAGCTTAATTGAGTAATATGTTTAAAGCAGAGGCTTAAAGGGCCTCTGCTTTTTTTAATACCTATAAAATCTCTAAGTCAGTTGGAAAGTGAAAGCTTATCAATTATTCGTAAATGGAAGTATAGAATACTGCATGATAATTTAGTTGTTTTTCCTAGCTTTAATTGATTAAGAATCTTGCACTTTTACAAAAGAATATCGACCTACTCATTTGCTTTAAAGTGGACAACAGCACTATAAAATCTATGACCTTCTTCCGTAACATGCATTTGATGGGATACTGAGTGAACGGATAAAAGAATGGCTTGATTATGTACGATTTGATCATTTATCTTTTTTTCTAACTCTTTAAGTGTTTGAGCCTCAAATAATTCAATTTTATCCTTGATAATATCTAATTGGAAATTCATGTTACACCTCATTTTGATAAAAGTATAATTAATTTTATCGCAGATTAACGGGCAGTAAAAGCAGTTAAATAAAAAGGATGTTTAACTGCCCGTAAAGGCCCGATAAGTCTCGCTGCCCATCAGTGAAAGAACAAAAGCCACTGATGGGAGTCTCGCTTTATCGCAGATTAACGGGCAGTAAAAGCAGTTAAATAAAAAGGATGTTTAACTGCCCGTAAAGGCCCGATAAGTCTCGCTGCCCATCAGTGGGAAGAACAAAAGCCCACTGATGGGAGTCTCGCTATATCGCAGATTAACGGGCAGTAAAAGCAGATAAATAAAAAGGATGTTTAACTGCCCGTAAAGGCCCGATAAGTCTCGCTGCCCATCAGTGGGAAGAACAAAAGCCCACTGATGAGAGTCTCGCTATATCGCAGATTAACGGGCAGTAAAAGCAGATAAATAAAAAGGATGTTTAACTGCCCGTAAAGGCCCGATAAGTCTCGCTGCCCATCAGTGGGAAGAACAAAAGCCCACTGATGAGAGTCTCGCTATATCGCAGATTAACGGGCAGTAAAAGCAGATAAATAAAAAGGATAATAAACTGCCCGTAAAGGCCCGATAAGTCTCGCTGACCATCAGTGGAAGTACAAAAGCCCACTGATGGGAGCCTCGCTATATCGCAGATTAACGGTCAGTAAAAGCCTCTTAAATATGACTTTAATGAAATAAAGAAGGAGTTAAATAAAAAGGATGTTAAACTGCCCGTAAAAGCCCGATAAGTCTCGCTACCCATCAGTGGGAAGAACAATAGCCCACTGATGGGAGTCTCGCTATATCGCAGATTAACGGGCAGTAAAATCTTACTGATAGGAGTTTTGCAAAATGTTAATTGATCAAATCAGTTGGCTGATAAATCTTGCTTTGTGATCATGTAATAGGTACACTTTTAATTGGAGGCTGGAAACATTTATTCAAGCTGAATCGTGTATCGTACATATTTATTTTGGAAAGGGATTGAAAAAATGAAGATTGCAATAATCGGTGCAATGGAAGAAGAAGTAACCATTCTTAGAGATAAGCTAGAAAATCAGGAGCAAGAAGTAATTGCGGGTAGTGAATTTACAAAAGGTATTTATAAAGGTGTAGAAGTTGTTTTATTAAAGTCAGGGATTGGCAAAGTAAATGCAGCATTAAGTACAACATTACTGTTAGATCGTTATAAACCTGATTACGTTATTAATACAGGTTCCGCTGGTGGTTTCCATCCAGCATTAAATGTCGGGGATATTGTTATTTCTACTGAAGTCAGACATAATGATGTGGATGTTACTGCCTTCGGGTATGAATATGGCCAAGTACCGGGATTACCTGCTGCATATATTCCAAATGAAATGCTTGTAAATGTTGCAGAAAAAAAGGCGAATGAAATTCATGATATCCAAGTTGTGAAAGGTTTAATTGTCACAGGGGATTCTTTCTTAAATGATCCAGGAAAAGTTGAGTTTATCCGCAGTAAATTTAAAGACCTTTACGCTGGTGAAATGGAAGCTGCTGCAATTGCACAAGTTTGTCATCAATTTAATGTTCCTTTTGTCATAATCAGAGCTTTATCTGATATTGCAGGAAAAGAATCGAACATTTCATTTGATCAGTTTTTAGATAAAGCTGCAAAACATTCAGCAGATTTAGTGTTGAAGATGGTTGAATCAATCTAGGTGAGTATTTGTTAGGATCGGAAATGAACCGATCCTATTTATGTTAGTGTCATAAGCGATAAACTTCATTTGCATTGTTGGTGAAATTTACATGGTTAATAGTCTCCTAGACTGTGTTAAGGTAAGGATATAAAAAACACAGCTAGTAGGTGGGGAACAATATGAATAAAAAGAAACTACAATCACTTATCTTAGACTTTAAAAACTATGCGTTTATTTTAATGGCTGTAAGTGTGTTCTTATATATTGGCGTTATTTTACCTGATCAAGGAAAAGAAGAAATATACGATATGATTCTTATGATTACAACTGTTTTATTTTTATTAGCGTCATTTGTATGCTTTAAGACATCGTTGAAGTATAAAAAACAGTTAGATAAACATGAAAGCTAACATATAACTTCTACTAAACGGTCCATTTTTGGGTCGTTTTTTTTTGTTTGAAACAAATAATTGTCGGAAAATAAAAACAATAAGAAAATAATCAAAAACTATTTACATAATTGGAAAATGTGGATATAATTACCAAAGAAATAGTAAAATAAAAATAAAGGAGGTCGATGAAGATGAACAAATGTAGATTAGAAAATAAAGTTATGCAAAACTTAAAAATTAAACATCTTCTATTCGACCAATATCGTGTATCATACTTTTTAGACTAATATGTCTTGCTAAGTGTATCCACGCCACAGGTTGATTAGAAAGCTTGTGTCGTTTTATATGAAGTATCTCGTCACAGGCTGCCCTGTGGCGTTTTTTTATACTTAAATTCGATATGTATTTTGGGTAAAAAAGATTTGGCAGCCTGTGTAAGAACAACCTTCGAGGTGCGAAGTACTTAAAGGAGGTGATACACATGACAATCAATCTATTTTTTATTACTTTGACTCTTTCAGTAACTAAGCGGAAAAATTCAAAAGAAGAAATTGAAAAAAATCTAGAAGTACAAAGAAAAATGGAACAATCTAGAGAAAAAGTTTTTAATGAATTTCATAACATGTAATGGTTATGACAAAAATAATAGGAGGCGATGACAATGTTGAAAATTGAATTATTATTACATTTAATTGTGGAGAAGGATACTGCCTAGCTAAACACGGAAAAGAAAAATTCTTTAGACAAAAAGAGAAGAGTGCCCAGCACTCTTCTCTTAGGTTATTCCTTTTTCCGATTACGTTTTTCTTTTTCAGCCCGATAAAATTCATGAAACATCTTCATGAGAGCCCGTTTTTCTATCCGAGAAACATAACTCCTAGAGATCCCTAATTCTTTTGCGATTTCCCGCTGTGTTTTTTCCTTTTTTAGATCAAGACCAAAACGTCCAACGATCACTTCTTTTTCTCTTCCATCCAAAATATCGATGTATTCCTTCACCTTTTCCAGTTCCATATTTAGTTGGATTGTTTCAATGACATCTTCATTTTCAGATTTCAATACATCAATTAAACTAATTTCATTTCCTTCTTTATCTTGACCGATAGGATCATGTAGTGAGACATCCTTCTTTGTTTTCTTAAGAGCTCGTAAGTGCATAAGAATTTCGTTTTCGATACAACGCGCTGCATATGTTGCGAGTTTTGTTCCCTTTCCTTGTGAATAGCTTTCAATTGCTTTAATCAATCCTATAGTACCAATTGAAATAAGATCTTCGGAGTCTTCCCCAGTGTTTTCAAATTTTTTCACGATATGGGCAACGAGTCGCAAATTATGCTCTATTAATAAGTTTCTCGCATACTCATCACCCTCTGACATAAGGTGTAAATATTTCTTCTCATCAGATGCAGACAAAGGCTGTGGGAAGGCATTGTTTTTTACATAAGATACTAAGAAAACTAATTCTTTTACGAAAAAACCTAGTGCTGTTAAGAGACCTGACATACCTCCACCTCCACTTAGACTTTATGTAGGCAAATGCCTATACGTCATGTTTATGTGTGAAGGTGCTGGTTTGTGCCTGTACAGTGAAAGAAGATATCATTCAACAGTATTTTTATATGAAGTTTTAGTGATAGAACCGAAAAGAGGTTATAAGCCTATACGTTTATATGGGAATATACATATTTATATATTAAAAAATAAGGAGGATTGACCCAATGTCTTGCTATTCACCTTATGGTCCAGGACCATACCCATATTATCCAACATACGGAAGTTTAGGTTACGGGTATTGGTATGCATTTATTGTGGTGTTGTTAATTTTGCTGCTCGTAATTGGAGGAGGATACTATTACTATAACCATTATCGTTAAAAGATAAATGAGGCTGACCAACAGGCAGCCTCACATTATTTCTAGTGGTGAGCGTTAACAAATGATATAATAACATTCATTAATTAGTTGATACATATACGTATTACCGGAAATACTAAAAAACAATATCTGTTTAATAAGCTGTATGGGTGTTTTTAGGAATAAAAAAAAGCCGTTAGACGGCGAATAAGTTAAGAAGAAACTTTCAACATATGTCCTAAAGATCTGCGTTTAATTTCCTTTGTGATAAGCTCAATAAATTCGTCATTTAAATTCATTTCTGTAGCTTTAAAATAAGATTCGATTAATAATTCGTCAGAAAGTTTTCGCATCATGATGGCCAAAAATGGCTCAACACCTCCTAACAGTTTTTTATTAAGGATTTCCTAAATATGTTATATTTTGTTATTGATTTAAATCTAACATGAATAATGAAAGAGAACAACCGTTCTGTTATCCACAGATGTTAGTGGATAAGTTGTGGGTATATTGTTTATAAGGTGTGAAAAGTAAGATTTACTGGGGTGGATAATGTGTATAATATTATCCACAACTGTTGAAGGTTCTCGAATGCTGTCGAAAACTTTTAATGATTTATTGAATCTGTTCTGCATATACTATAAGTTTCTTTTGAAAGTATACAATAAATTGGTTATGATGTAAGTTGGCTAAAAAATGAATAATGAGGTGTTAAACTCATGCTACAACAATTTTTACCTGGAGATTATGTGAAAAGTATCTTTCATATATCACCTGAAAAATTAAAAGAGAGTGGAATAAAAGGAATCATTACAGATTTAGATAACACACTTGTTGAATGGGACCGTCCAAATGCAACACCACAATTGGTGGAGTGGTTTAAAGATGTAAAGGAACAAGGAATCGATATTACCATTGTTTCTAATAATAATGAGAGAAGAGTAAAGGCTTTTTCTGACCCTTTAAATATTCCATTTATACACAAGGCTAGAAAACCAATGGGAAAAGCATTTTTAAAAGCTGTAAAAAACATGAACTTAAAAAAAGAAGAAGTTGTTGTGATTGGTGATCAACTACTAACAGATGTGTTAGGTGGAAATCGCAGCGGCTTTCAGACGATATTAGTAGTTCCTGTAGCTTCGACAGACGGGTTTTTCACTAGGATTAATCGGAAAATTGAACGGAGAATTATGGAAAGCTTAAAACGAAAAGGGATGATTCAGTGGGAGGAATAAAATCGTGTCAGAACAGCAATTTTCATGTATAGGGTGTGGAGTTACGATTCAAACAAATGACCCTGAAAAATTAGGTTTTGCCCCTGAAAGTGCATTAGCAAAAGAAGATATTATATGCCAGCGCTGCTTTCGATTAAAAAATTACAATGAAATACAGGATGTTTCTTTAACAGATGATGATTTCTTAAAAATACTCCATGGTATTGGTGAAACGAAAGGATTAATCGTTAAGATTGTAGATATTTTTGATTTTAACGGTAGCTGGCTTCAAGGAATTCAGCGTTTTGTAGGTGGAAATCCAATTTTATTAATCGGAAATAAAAGTGATATCTTACCTAAATCAGTCAAACATCAAAAGCTTATCAATTGGATGAAGAGAGAAGCAAAAGAGTTAGGTTTAAAACCAATTGATGTTTGTTTAGTTAGTTCAGCAAAAGGTCATGGTATAAGGGAAGTTGCAGAGCTAATTGATACGTATCGTAATGGACAGGATGTATACGTAGTAGGGTGTACCAATGTTGGAAAGTCTACATTCATCAATCGTATGATAAAAGAAGTAGCTGGTGTTAATGATGTCATCACAACCTCTCATTACCCTGGTACAACCTTGGATTTAATTGAGATTCCGCTTGAAAATGGGGCTTCACTTTATGATACTCCAGGAATTATTAATCATCATCAAATGGCCCATTTTGTTGATAAAAATGATTTAAAACTGCTAAGTCCAAAAAAAGAATTAAAACCAAAGGTATTTCAATTAAATGAGAATCAAACTCTATATTTTGGCGGACTTGCTCGTTTTGATTATGTTGATGGTGGCAGAGAATCTTTCGTTTGTTACATTCCAAACGAATTGATGATCCATAGAACAAAGCGAGAGAATGCAGACTCATTATATGAAAAGCATGTTGGAGAATTACTACATCCGCCAAGAAAAGAAGATGTTGATACCTTTCCTAAACTAATACCTCATGAATTTACGATCAAAGAAGGGAAAACTGATGTTGTTTTTTCTGGTTTAGGCTGGATTACAATTAATAATCCTGGTAAAAAAATCGTTGCATTTGCACCTCAGGGTGTAAACGTAACAATTAGAAAATCGTTAATTTAGATAGAGAGAGGGAAAGTAAATGGGGAATTTATATGGCGTGATAGGATCTCCAATTAAACATTCAATGTCACCGGATATCCATAATGATGCCTTTAAGGAAATGAATCTTGATGGATATTATCATGCTTTTCACGTTGAACCAAATCATTTAAAAGATTCAGTACATGCACTTAAAGTCTTGGGGGTGAAGGGATTTAATGTCACAATCCCTCATAAAGTTAATATCATTCCATTTTTGGACGAGCTCGATGAAACGGCAAAGATTGTTGGTGCAGTAAATACAGTCGTTAATGAAGAAGGCCGTTTAATTGGCCATAATACAGATGGAAATGGATATATCGAATCATTAACAAATGTATTAAAAAAGCCGCTGCAAGATAATCGAATGCTAATCATCGGTGCAGGTGGTGCAGCAAAGGGTATTTATTATACATTAGCTTACCAAGGATGTATGGATATTGATCTTTGCAATCGAACTGTTGCAAAAGCAGAGGAATTGATAAAGCAATGTCCTTATGAAAATAATAGCAGTGCACGATCGATTGAAATGGCGGAGCTAAACTTAAAGAACTACGATATCATTATTCAGACAACGGCAGTTGGGATGCATCCAAATATTACAGATACACCATTATCATTAAAAAATGCAAAACCATCAGCAATTGTCAGTGATATTGTTTACAACCCTATTAAAACTACATTTTTGAAGGAAGCAGAAGAGTTAGGGTTAACCATTCTTGAGGGTGTTGGGATGTTTGTTTATCAAGCAGTACTAGCATTCGAGTTATGGACGAAACAAAAACCATCTGCAAAAAGAATGTCATCGATAGTCTACGACAAACTAGGAGGTACACAATGTTAACAGGTAAACAAAAACGTTTTTTACGTTCAGAGGCACATCATCTAAATCCAATTTTTCAAGTTGGAAAAGGTGGAGTGAATGAAAATATGATTAAGCAAATTTCAGATGCATTAGAAGCTCGTGAGTTATTTAAAGTATCTATTTTACAAAATTGCGAAGATGACAAAGACACAGTGGCAGACGAATTAGTTAAAGGTACAGGTGCAGAGCTTGTTCAAGTGATTGGTAATACAATTGTTTTATATAAAGAATCAAAGGAAAATAAAAAGCTTCGATTACCTAATTAATGGAAATGTGAGGGATAGAATGTCTAAAAAAATCGGGATACTTGGTGGAACATTTGATCCGCCTCATTTTGGCCATCTATTAATTGCAAGTGAGGTCCGACATGCGATGCAATTATCTGAGATATGGTTTATACCTAATCAAATTCCTCCTCACAAGCAGGACGAGCACTTTACAGATAGTAAGCATCGGCTTAATATGATAAAGCTAGCTATCCATGATCAAGCACATTTTAAAATTGAACAAATTGAATTAGATCGAGAAGGTCCTTCCTTTACATATGATACACTGCGTATATTACGTGAACAATTTCCTACCTATTCTTTTTATTTTATTATAGGTGCAGATATGATTGAGTATTTACCAAAGTGGCACAAGGTTGAAGAAGTTGTAGAGCTTGTAACGTTTGTTGGTGTCAAACGTCCAGGATATAAAACAACAACGAAATATCCTGTCATTGAGGTTGAAATACCTCAGTTTGATGTTTCTTCGACCATGCTTAGAAAAAGGTTAAAAGAAAAAGAGAATACAGCTTATCTTTTGCCTGAAGATGTGAAAAGATATATAGAGGAGAATCACTTATATGGAACGTGAAACAGCTTTAAAGATTGTAGAGAAGCAGATCACTGAACATCGATATCTTCATACAATAGGTGTTATGGAGACAGCGATTCAATTGGCGCAAAAATATGGGGAAGATCCGAAAAAAGCGGAAATTGCCGCAATTTTTCATGACTATGCAAAATTTAGACCGAAAGATGAAATGAAACAAATTATTATCGATCAAAAAATGCCGATACAATTATTAGATTATAACAGTGAACTATGGCATGCCCCAGTTGGAGCTTATTTAGTTGAAAAAGAAGTTGGAATTACCGACCAAGATGTTTTAGGTGCTATTAAATATCATACTTCTGGCAGACCAAATATGGCATTGCTCGAGAAAATTATTTATGTGGCAGATTATATTGAGCCAGGAAGGCATTTCCCAGGTGTTGAAGAGGTTCGGGAATTAGCACAAACGAATCTTGATAAAGCATTACTAAAATCACTGCAAAATACCATTCAATTTTTAATGAAAAAAAATCAAGCCGTTTATCCTGATACAATTGAAACATATAATTTTTACATATTAAAAGGAGGAAGATCTAATTAATGAATGGAAGAGATATTTTAACAAAAGTAGCAAAAGCAGCAGATAGCAAACGAGCAGTAGATGTCATCGCACTAAATATGAATGGGATTTCGCTTATTGCAGATTATTTTCTTATTTGTCATGGTAATTCGGACAAACAAGTTCAAGCAATTGCAAGAGAAATTAAGGACCAAGCAGCAGAATTGGAGATCGATGTAAAACGGATGGAAGGATTTGATGAAGCTCGTTGGGTTTTAATTGACCTTGGAGATGTTGTCGCACATGTTTTTCATAAAGACGAAAGAGGATATTATAACCTTGAACGCTTATGGGGAGACGCTCCTTCAGTAGACTTAACAAGTGAGTTAAATCAATGATATATCAAGGCTTTGCCTACATTTATGACCAGCTTATGAAGGATGCTCCCTATGATAAATGGGTATCATTTTTTGAAGCAGCGATTTCAACTTATTATCATGATGCCAAAAAATTGTTAGATGTAGGTTGTGGAACAGGGGAAATTGCCATACGTTTAGCAAAGCGTGATTTGGACATTACAGGTGTAGATTTGAGTGAAGATATGCTGACGGTCGCACAGTCTAAACTCCATGAAAATAACGCGAAAGTTCTTTTTCTTCAGCAAGATATGAGAGAGCTTGGAGGATTTGTTGAACCGTTTGATGTTGTTACGATATGCTGTGATTCAATTAATTATTTAGAGACTGCTCAAGATGTTCAAGCTACCTTTAGGGCAGTATATCAACAACTTAAGCAGCAAGGCTTATTCATATTTGATGTTCATTCTCTCTATAAAATACATACTATTTTTGCTGGACATACGTTTGCTGACCAAGATGAAGATGTTAGTTTTATTTGGAATTCCTTTTTAGGGGATGAACCTAACAGCATTGAACATGATATGTCATTCTTTGTAAGACGAGAAGATGTCTACGAGCGCTATGACGAGGTTCACTACCAGCGAACATTTACAATTGAAGAATATACGTCATGGCTTGAAGCTGCATCGTTTGAGGTTTTAACCGTTTGCGGCGACTTTCAATTTGCATCACCTTCCCCTTCATCTGAGCGACTTTTTTTTATCGCAAGGAAAAAGGACAATATGTAATAGTAAAAGGTGGATTTTTATGATTCACCTTTTTGATAACATAACAAAACAGACGGTTGGATAACCGTCTGTAATTGAAAAAATATTTTCTTTGCAGGAGAATATGATTCCTCCATCGAATTATTTATTCGTGATTTTATTAAATTGTAAGGAAACCTCTTCAATATCTTCATAGTATTTTTCATGTGTTGCATTGTATACCTTATTAAACATCGCACCAATTTCTTCTTCTAATACTTCAATCCCTTTACCGGTTACTCCGCCTTTCACACAAACCTTTTCTTGTAGGGTTGGAAGAGTATAAATTCCAGTTTCAAGTAATTTTCCCATTCCAACGATCATTTCACTTGCTAATAGAACCGCTTTATCTTTGGAGATATTTGTTTCCGCAACAGCTCCTTCTACAAATTTCTGAAGTAAAAAACTAAAGAATGCAGGGCCGCAGCTAACAATATCAGAAGCTACCCGTGTGACATTATCTTCAATTTGAACTGGTTTAGAAATCTTATTAAAAAGTTTTTCAATTGTCTTTTGTGTGTCTTGATGACAAGAGTTCCCGAATGTAAGTAATGAAACACCTGAAAAGGCACGATTTGTAATGCTAGGTATAGCTCTTGCAACTTGACAATGAACAAGCCTTTCTAACTGATCAACATTTATTGGACTTGTAATAGAAATAATGCATTTATTCGGTGTTAATAATGGTTCTAACTTTTTTAATAGGGGGTGTATATCTAATGGCTTCACACAAATGAATATAATGTCAGAACGTTTGACTACCTCTCCTGCTGATTCAACTACATTTGTTTTTGGGTAAATCTCATTTATTACTTCTGCTTTCATTAGTGTTCGATTCGTCATATAGATGAATGAGGGACCGATTGCACCGGACTCGATAAAAGCTTCAACTAAAATTCTTCCCATATTTCCTGTACCAATAAAACCTACATTCAAAGTATATCCCCTCCTTAGAATGTATTTCACTCATACACAATATGTTTTAAACAAACAATTTATGATTTTTTCCAAAAGGAGTGCTATTAATGGATGTATATCAAAAATATAAAAAATGGATTATTACTGCTAGCATTTTATTCGTGATCATTGGGTTTTATTATTATTTTCATACGGATTCAGCTCCGTCTGAAGTAATGAATCCCCAAGTTGAGTTAGAAGATCCGCCCGTATTAAATGAATTAGAAAATCCACCTGCTGAAAATATCAAAAAGGATATCGCTGATTCCATGCTGGTAGTTGATATTAAAGGTGCAATAAAGCAGCCAGGTGTATATGAGCTGCAAACTGGGGCTAGAGTTCATCAACTGATTGATTTGGCCGGAGGACTACTTAATGATGCAGATGAACTTGCTATTAATTTAGCTGCACCTTTGGAAGATGGAATGGCTATTTATATCCCCAAAAAAGGAGAAGAAACAACAAATCAATTTCGTTTGCCGACAGGTCATGAAGAAGGACAAGAAAAAGGTAAAGTAAATATTAATTTAGCAACGAGTGATGAACTTCAAAGTTTAACAGGAATTGGGCCATCAAAGGCTGAGGCAATTATTGCCTATCGTGAGGAAAATGGACCGTTTACTTCCCCTGAAGGTCTATTGGAGGTTTCTGGAATTGGTGAAAAATCATTCGAAAAAATAAAGGAAGAGATTACGATAAAATAAAATGAGATTTGCTCAAATGTGGCGATTGATGGTATACGAGACTTATAACCATTCTGTGGCTTTCCAATTGACTGTTGACCTATGATGATTTACAGATTGTTTTCATCTTTTTAGAAATGCCATATGGAATAGGTGCTTACTGCCGGGATAAAATTTTAAAATCCAAAAATATTAAATTGACGAATATTCAGGATTCTCGGTACACTTAAGGAAGAAAATTGTCGAGTGGGGGAGTTATTAATGAGTCGTATTTCATGGGATCAATATTTTATGTCCCAAAGTCATCTGCTAGCTTTAAGAAGCACATGTACAAGACTAGCAGTTGGTGCAACGATTGTTCGGGAAAAACGAATGATTGCAGGTGGTTATAATGGTTCAATTGCAGGTGGTGTTCACTGCTCTGATGAAGGCTGCTATGTGATTGATAATCATTGTGTGAGGACAATACATGCTGAAATGAATGCACTATTGCAATGTGCGAAATTTGGCGTACCCACAGAAGGGGCAGAAATTTACGTTACACATTTTCCTTGTCTCCAATGCTGTAAGGCACTCATTCAGAGTGGCATTAAAACGGTTTATTATGCTGTTGATTACAAAAATCACCCCTATGCAGTAGACCTATTCAAACAAGCTAATGTCAAAATTCAGCAAGTTGAGCTTGAAAGGACTGAAGATGATAAACAAAAGCTTGAATTTATGTCAAGTTTAATTAAAAAGCTTGCCGAAACAAATATGAGTGAAGAAGAAGTACAAGCTTTATATATAAAAGCTGATAGATTGTTTTCGTAAAAAAGACTTTGCCACATCCTCGGCTTTTTCAAGACGGGCACATTACTCTTTTCAGAACTATTATCCCCGCTTAATAGGCAGTAAAACCCTACTAATAAACAGAGTAAGAGATGCATATTGGTGGGGTGAGGGGATAACTTCTGGTTAGTGTCTTGTAAGTCTCAGAGAATCATCTAGATCCTCTGTGCTTCATGTAGTATAGTGAAAAGCTAAGTGAAGAGAAAAAAACCTGTTAATACGTCATAAAAGCATGTAAGGGCTATATCAAGAGTTAATTTTATTTGGTCAATCTTTTAAGATAAGAGGTGTATTTTTAATTGAAAGGAAAGCTATTTTTACTAGCTGTTTCAGCTTGTTTTTCGATTATGCTTTGTCGGTTTCACTTTCATCCCCTTTTACTTCTCCTTACACTCACCTTTCTTATTTTCCTGCTAATCAAAAATGAACCATTTCACTTCTTATTTTGTTTCGCTGTCATCCTTATTTTTATTACTTGTTATACAATAACAGAGTTTTATAATAAAACTTCCTTAAACGAAGGACCATTAACGGTTAACGGTATTTTTTCATCAATTCCTGCTATTGATGGTAATAAATATAAAGGGGAAATAAAAACTCCTTCTGGTGAAAGGGTTACTTTTTCCTATATGATAAATTCAATAAAGGAAAAACAAGCTGTAAAAAAGATTAATCCAGGTATGAGTTGTCAATTCAAGGGGAAATTAATTCATCCCAAATCACCAACTATGCCAAATGCTTTCAATTATAAACAATATCTCCAAGACCAACATATTCATTGGCAATATGAAGTTGATGTGATAAAGGATTGTGTAACAGGAAAATCAAATTGGCTTTTAAGCCTGTTAGAAATAAGAAAACATGGTTTATCTTTTATAGAAGAACATTTTCCACATTCATCAGTAGGAATTGTACAAGCGCTAATTTATGGTGAAATCAGTTTGCTTGATCCTAAAGTAGAAAAAGCTTATCAAGAGGTTGGAATTGTTCATTTATTAGCAATCTCTGGATCACATGTGGCATTATTAGTGAGCGGTATTTATTACATATTTATTTTAAGCGGGCTGACACATGAGAAGACTAAAATCATCTTAATACTCTTGCTTCCACTATATATGATACTTACGGGGGCGGCTCCCTCTGTGATAAGAGCTTGCTTTATGGTAATGGTGTATTTTTTTATGAAGCTTTGTAAATGGAAAAATACGACACTAGATGTTATTAGCTTTACATTTATCTGTCTTCTGCTTTTAAATCCATACTATTTATTCCACATAGGTTTTCAACTTTCTTTTATTGTAACGTATGGCTTAGTCCTTTCTTTTGGTATCGTTGAAAATTTTTCGAGCAGGCTTATGAAGTTAACTGTTGTTTCTTTCATTGCCCAACTCTGCGCATTGCCATTGTTGTTATTTCATTTTTACGAGGTATCTCTTATTAGCTTACCAATGAATATGTTATTTGTACCACTTTATTCCTTTATCATTCTGCCTATATCTATTTTATCTACAGTTACAATGGCTGTTTTACCTTCAATCGGCACTCACATTATTCAAATGTTTGATGAGTTTCTACAAATAACTCATCAAATCGTCCTTTATGCCTCATCCATTCCCTTTACAACCTTAACAACAGGTAAACCTTCTTACATTATCCTTATTGCTTTAATTATCACTATTTATTATTTATTTCTCCAATTAGAGCAGCATCAAAAACTAATATTGCCTTTTCGGCCAACTGTTTATTTAACGATTGTATTAATCACTCAAATCACATTACCATATATTAATCCAAATGGTCAGGTGATGATCATTGATGTCGGACAAGGTGACTCTATTTTTATAAAGAGACCATTTAATAAAGGAAATTATTTAATTGATACCGGAGGGAGGATATCTTTTCCGAAAGAGGAATGGGAGGAAACGAGAAATCCTTTCTCAATTACAAAGGATGTGACATTGCCGTATTTAAAATCAATTGGTGTAACAAAACTGGATGCACTCATTTTAACTCATGGTGATATGGATCATATCGGTGAGGCTTTACCAATAATAGATGAGATTAGAATTAAAGAATTAATTCTCCCTAATGGTTTTGTAAGAGGTGAGTTAGAACAAAATATCATTCAGTCAGCGAATGAGAAAATGTTGAAAATAAAATCAGTAATGGCTGGTGATATCATAAATTTTCAAGATTTCTCATTTTACGTACTTTCACCACATGTTCTAACAGATAGTAAAAATGCCGATTCATTAGTTATTTGGGCTGAATTAGGCGGTTTAAAATGGTTATTTACGGGAGATGCAGAAATAGAAAGTGAAAAGAGGTTCGTTCAATTATATCCATCCTTAAAAGTCGATGTATTAAAGGTTGGCCATCATGGGAGTAAAGGATCTACATCAGAACAACTTCTTGATAAAGTCAGACCTGAGATTGCCTTGATTTCTGCAGGATATAATAACCGCTATCAACATCCACATACCGAAGTTTTAGAAAGATTAGGAAACGAAAAAATAACCGTATTTCGAACTGATTTACATGGTGGACTTTTATATCAATTTAAAGGAAAATCAGGAACGTTTTCTATCCATCCTCCATACGATGAAGTATCAGAATAAGAAATAGGAAATCGCTTTATAAAATATAATCAAAAGATAAAGACATTGGAACTGGGAACAAAAAAAGACTGCATTTTTAGCAGTCCAATCCTTATGTAATACAGAAATATCAATTAATTATGAACCAATTAATTGAATAACAGTTGCGATAATAAAAATGGTCGCGAAAAATCCAAAAGAAGCAATAAATCCAACCCCAGAATCAATAGCATCGTTACGTTTGCTTTGGACATTTTTTTCAAATTCGTTCACTGTTACCCCTCCTATTTCATACTTAGTATAAGCTAAAAAAGTAAAAAAATCTACAATATGATGATTTGTCGTTAGCAACCAAGGATCTTTTTCCCAACATTGTTAGAATTGACATCAAATAATCTTTCTAACCTTGGCTAAACTAAACATCAAATCGTGGTATCGTTTCGAATCAGGTAACCTAGGCCCTGAAACGAAACGTTCACATAGATAAAAGGGAATGGAATGCAACTACGTTTCATTCCATTTCCTTTTTTACATAGTCAATTTACCCAATATTTGTTGTAGTTGAGGCTTTTATATAGTGTCTTTATTATTTCGCACTTGCCAAACAGTTCTATTCATTTTACGATTAATGTTAGTGAATTGAATGATTGGAGAACGAAAAACCATGATTTTTGATGTATGGAAAGATATTAAAAAAAAGAAATTACAATCAACGTACCTACTTCTTGGAAAAGAAACCTTTCTTCTTCAAGAAACAGTCCAATTAATTATGGATGCAGCTTTATTGGAGGAAGAAAAGGATTTTAATCTATCGATATATGATATGGAAGAAACACCAATTGAAACAGCGATTGAAGATGCTGAAACCCTTCCGTTTATGGGAGAAAAGCGGGTCGTCATTATAAAAAATCCAAGTTTTTTAACAAGTGAGAAGAAGAAAGAAAAAATTGATCATCGCATTGATAAGCTTGAGCAATATATGAATTCGCCGGCACCATATACAATCTTAGTTATTCTTGCTCCATATGAAAAATTAGATGAACGGAAGAAAATTACAAAGCTTATAAAAAAACAGTCTGTCGTTATTGAAATAAACGCATTGTCAGATCAAGAAACAATGAAATGGATAACAGATTTAGCTGAACAAGAAGCTGTCTATTTGTCAAAGGAAGCAATGGATGAGTTATTGGTATTAACAGCTGGAGATTTAATGGTTATTTATCAAGAAATCAAAAAACTTAGTACATATGTTGGTGAGGGTGGTTCTATCACACCTGATATCGTAAGATTACTTGTTGCTAGATCATTAGAACAAAATATCTTTGAACTGATTGATAATGTCATTCATAAAAGGAGTAAAGAAGCGTTACAGATACTCTATGATTTATTAAAAAACAATGAAGAACCAATTAAAATTTTGTCATTATTGGTTAATCAATTTAGATTAATTTTACATGTGAAAGAACTCTCAAACAAAGGATATGGTCAACAGCAAATTGCGACAACTGTAAAGGTACATCCTTTTAGAGTGAAATTGGCATTACAACAAGCAAGATTGTTTAAATCTGAGGAATTAGCACATATATTAATGGAGCTTGCAGAGGCGGATTATCAAATGAAAACCGGAAAAAAGGATAAACAGCTTTTATTAGAATTGTTTCTACTAAAGTTGTTCGAAAAATAAAAAAAACGATCCAATTTGGATCGTTTCTTTATTATGCAGATAATCCATTAACACTTTTAGCTAAACGTGATTTGTAACGAGCAGCAGCGTTTTTATGAACTAAACCGCTTTGTGCAGCTTTATCAATACGTTTGTTAGCTTCAACAAGTGCAGCTTTTGCATTTTCAGCATCATTTTTTAAAACTAGAGCATCTACTTTTTTAATAGCAGTACGCATTGCAGATTTAATTGTTGCATTATGTGCATTACGCTCATTGCTAGTTTTTACGCGTTTGATTGCAGATTTAATATTTGGCATATCTTTCACCTCCTAAGAAGTAAATCGAGAATCTATTTTACTCGACCATTTCCTTTACATGAACAAAAGATATTCTATCAAACGGCTACCTAAATTGCAATACTAATGTAAAGGGAAATCCATTGAAAGTGTGTAAAAATAGGAAATTATTTATTTAATCGATCTAAAAATGTATGTACGTTGAGCTTTTATGGATGCCTGTGATTATATTTTAAAAATCAAATTGTGTAAACCTGCCTTTTTAAAAGAATTATAGAGAATGTTTCCAAGTATAAATGGCAAACATAAGTCTAGGAACTATTAGGGAGGTATTTTTATGGGAGCTTCTTTAGATTTAAGTAATTATTCAGTTCGAACAGACCTTGCTGTTGAAGCAAGAGCGATGGCGTTAGAACAAACAACAACAAAGGATCATACTGATACAAGTCATATTGCTGGTGTCATTATGAAAGAGTGGGAAGAGGAAGGGATTAAACTCTCCTTTTTAGAAATAAAAGATGAAGGCTCTAAAATTGTTGGAAAGAAGCCAGGGCGATATTTAACATTAGAGGTCCAAGGGATCAGACAAAAGGATACAGAACTTCAAGAAAAGGTTATTGAAGTTTTTGCCAAACAATTTAATCAGTTTTTATCAGATAAAAATATTCCAAAAGATGCAAGTTGTTTAGTTGTTGGCTTAGGAAATTGGAATGTTACACCAGATGCTTTAGGGCCGCTTGCTGTTGAAAATCTATTAATTACAAGGCATCTGTTCAAATTACAACCGGAAAATGTTGAAGAAGGTTTTCGTCCGGTAAGTGCGATTGCTCCAGGTGTGATGGGGTTAACTGGAATTGAAACAAGTGACATTATTTCTGGTGTGATTGAACAATCAAAGCCAGATTTTGTGATTGCAATCGATGCATTAGCAGCACGTTCACTTGAACGTGTGAATACAACCATTCAAATATCGGATACAGGCATTCATCCCGGTTCTGGTGTTGGTAATAAAAGAAAAGCTTTAAGTGAGGAAACATTTGGGATACCTGTCATTGCAATTGGGATACCGACAGTGGTAGATGCTGTTTCGATAACAAGTGATACGATCGATTATATTTTAAAGCACTTTGGTCGCGAAATGAGCGAAGGGGATCGACCATCAAGATCGTTAACACCAGCAGGCATGAGCTTTGGAGAACGCCGGGTTCTTACAGATGAAGATATGCCAAATGATGAGCATCGTCAACAATTTTTAGGCATTATAGGCGGTCTAGAAGATGAAGAGAAACGCAAGCTCATTCATGAAGTATTGTCTCCGCTTGGTCATAATTTGATGGTGACTCCAAAAGAGGTTGATACCTTTATTGATGATATGGCAAATGTGCTGGCAAGCGGATTAAATACTGCGCTTCACCAACAGGTGAATCAGAATAATGCAGGGGGCTACACTCACTAAATATAAAGTGGGTTCTGCTTCCTTTCCTCGACCAATAGGTTCTACTTCCTTATGCTTCATCATACTAATTAGTAGACAAGCATAAGGAGGGTAAATGCTAAATGAAGCGTTCACGTATTAATCGTAATATGGTCGTAACATTAAATGGGACAAGCATTAAAAAAGGAATCATTATTAGCTTCATTGTTCTATTAATGACATTTTTACTTTCGGGGATCTTAACATCACTAAAGACAGAATATCGCTTATCATCCTCTTCGATAAATAATTTAACTAAAAATATTGATAGTGAGGCATTTTTGCAATTATTAGGAGCAGAAAATCGATTTTTTATTTCTGCCTTACCAGAACAAACTGAACCAATTAAACTATCTACAATTATGTTCAAGGTTGCAACAAGCATAAATCCTGATGATCCTCGCAGTCTATTAGGGCGAGAGCTACCTGGCTTTTCCTTGTATGATAGTGAAATTGTTGTGGCAGGAAGCGGGACAAACTATACGAATATGCCATATGAATCACCACCGCCAACTGAAGTGTTAGAGCAAGAAAGAGAAGCATCAATTGATAAAAATGAGGTTATTAATCAAAGTGGTGAAGAACCTAAAGCACCTCCAACATTAACAACTGGAGATAAAAAAGTAGTTTACATTTATAATACACATAATACTGAATCATATTTACCTTTATTAAATGGTGAAAGTGATCCAAATAATGCTATCCATTCGAAAGCAAATATTACCGTTGTAAGCGAGTTGCTCGGAAAAGCTCTCCAAGAACAGGGAATTGGAAACCAAATCGAAACGACTGATATCCAAGCAAATTTAAAACAAAAGGGCTGGAATTATGCAAAATCATATACAGCCTCACGCCCGCTCGTTGAAAGCGCAATGGCTAGCAATCGTAATTTGGATTACATCATTGATATCCATAGGGATTCTCAAAGAAAAGATGTAACAACAATTAAAATTAATAATAAATCATATGCCAAGTTGGCATTTATTATAGGTGGAGACAATCCAACTGCTGACAAAAATGAAAAGTTTGCAAAGGACCTTCATACCCTGTTAGAAAAAAAATATCCTGGTTTAAGTCGAGGGATTTTTGAACAAGGTGGTAAAGGATATAACGGAGTTTACAATCAGGATTTATCAAATAATGCTTTGCTTGTTGAGTTTGGTGGAGTGGACAATAATCTAGATGAATTAAAAAATACAGTTGCAGCGGTAGCAGATGTATTCAGCGAATATTATTGGGATGCTGAAAAAGTCGATGGTACTCCTGCAAGTGAACAACAGTAAATACATTGTGAGGGAAGTAAGATGGTAAAATTTATGTTCAAGTGCTTTGTTCTATGTGCAATCCTTCTTTTTGGAATTCTGATTGGTATGCAACAGGCAAACCAAGGAATGATAAAAATGAAAGGCTATAATGATCCAGATCTTCAAAGTGCTTTTCAGGTTGAAAAAGAACATACTGGAAATGTAGAAGCTTCTATTTTAGGAAATAAAGTAACTAGTCAGGATCTACAAAAAAAGCAAGAACAACTTGAACAAATTGAAGCATTTAACTTCTTCTCCCAAATCGGTAAGCAATTTGCATCCATTATAAGCAGCGGAGTTTCCGAACTTTTAAATACGGTTGCAAGATGGGTTAATGTCATATTTTAGATAATTATTACACTGGCAGAATCTAGATCTTTTCTTTAGAGATGTAAAGAGAGAAGGATCGAGACATATTCTGCCAGTTTTTTTGATTTGTTTTCTGCCGGTCGGTACTAAACAAGGCACTTCCACTTTTCTTATATTGAATGTTGAAATCTCAATTGTTATAATGAGAAATAGTGTATTTGTAAGTTATGTAGGAGTGAAGACATAAGATGAATAGAGATGAAAAGTTAAATAGGCAGTCGAGAATTCGGAATTTCTCGATTATAGCCCATATTGATCACGGCAAATCTACCCTCGCAGATCGTATCCTAGAAAAAACATCTGCGTTAACGCAACGGGAAATGAAAGATCAGTTATTAGATTCAATGGATTTAGAAAGAGAACGTGGCATTACCATTAAATTAAATGCCGTTCAATTAAAATATAGAGCAAAAGATGGCGAAGATTACATCTTTCATTTAATCGATACTCCTGGGCATGTTGACTTTACCTATGAAGTCTCACGTAGTCTTGCTGCATGTGAAGGGGCCGTTCTTGTTGTTGATGCAGCTCAAGGTATAGAAGCGCAAACATTAGCAAATGTGTATCTGGCCCTTGACAATGATTTAGAAATATTACCTGTTATCAATAAAATCGATTTACCTAGTGCAGATCCTGAGCGAGTTCGAGGCGAAATTGAAGATGTTATTGGTTTAGATGCATCTGAGGCCGTATTAGCATCTGCGAAAGCAGGAATTGGTATTGAAGATATTCTTGAGCAGGTCGTTGAAAAAGTCCCAGCACCAGAAGGTGATCCTGAAGGACCATTAAAAGCACTTATCTTTGACTCCTTATATGATGCTTACCGCGGTGTTGTTGCCTATATACGTGTTGTTGAAGGTTCGGTAAAGGTCGGTCAAAAAATTAAAATGATGGCAACAGGAAAAGAGTTTGAAGTGACAGAGGTTGGTGTGTTCAATCCAAAGCCTGTTCAACTGAAAGAATTAAACGTAGGTGATGTTGGATTTTTAACTGCAGCTATTAAAAACGTTGGAGATACTCGTGTTGGTGATACAATTACAGACGCTAAAAATGGAGCTACAGAAGCACTTCCAGGTTATCGAAAACTAAACCCAATGGTTTTCTGTGGGCTTTATCCAATTGATACTGCCAAGTACAATGATTTACGTGAAGCGTTAGAAAAACTTGAGCTTAATGATTCGTCTCTGCAATTTGAGCCGGAGACATCTCAAGCATTAGGTTTTGGCTTCCGTTGTGGATTCTTAGGCTTATTACACATGGAAATCATTCAGGAACGTATCGAGCGTGAATTTAAAATTGATTTAATCACAACCGCACCAAGTGTAATTTATGATGTTCATTTAACAGATGGTGAAAGTTTAAAAGTTGATAACCCATCAAATATGCCTGATCCACAAAAAATTGACCATGTTGAGGAGCCATATGTTAAAGCGGCGATTATGGTACCAAATGATTATGTTGGGGCTGTTATGGAGCTTTGCCAGAAAAAACGTGGTATTTTCCTTGATATGCAATATTTGGACGAAATTCGTGTAAACATCAACTATGAAATTCCATTATCAGAAATTGTTTATGATTTCTTTGATCAATTAAAATCAAATACGAAAGGTTATGCTTCCTTCGATTATGAATTAATTGGTTACAAACAATCTAACCTCGTTAAAATGGATATTTTACTAAACGCTGAAAAAATCGATGCATTGTCATTTATTGTCCATCGGGATTCTGCATATGACCGAGGCAAGGTTATTGTTGAAAAGTTAAAAGAGCTTATTCCACGTCAACAATTTGAAGTCCCAATTCAAGCTGCGATTGGTCAAAAAATTGTAGCTAGGTCAACAATTAAAGCTATGCGTAAAAATGTCCTTGCTAAATGTTATGGCGGAGATATTTCTCGTAAGCGGAAATTATTAGAGAAACAAAAAGAAGGTAAAAAGCGAATGAAAATGGTTGGTTCTGTAGAAGTGCCACAAGAAGCCTTCATGGCTGTGTTACGAATGGATGATAATTAACCTGAAGTTTCCACTATACAAAATATTACTGAGCTTTGCATAATTATAAATGAAACAAGAAGCCGCAGCGATGACTGCGGCTTCTTAATTAGAAGGTGTAAAAGTATGATTCAATCAGCATATATCCATATCCCTTTTTGCCATCATATATGTCATTATTGTGATTTTAATAAAGTCTTTTTTAAGCATCAGCCAGTTGATGAATATATAGAAATGCTTATAAAAGAAATGCACCATGTTTCAGGACAATACCTGAAAGGAAAGCCGCTCCAAACAATATTTATTGGTGGAGGTACACCTACAGCTTTATCAGCAAGTCAACTAGATCGTTTACTCGAAGGAATTAATCTAGAACTGGAACCAACAAATGAACTAGTTGAATTTGCAGTTGAAGCAAATCCAGGTGAACTTACCTTAGAGAAGTTGACTGTCTTAAAAAATGCAGGTGTAAATCGACTAAGCATTGGAGTTCAAAGCTTTAATGATGATCTTCTTCAACGTATAGGAAGAGTTCATCGAAAGGATGATGTATTTCGAACCATTCAGCTAGCAGAGCAAGTAGGGTTTGAGAATTTAAGCATAGATCTTATGTACGGATTACCTGGACAAACTGTTGAGGATTTTCAGGAATCATTAAAAACAGCTTTCACACTCAACGTTAAACACTTTTCCGCTTATTCATTAATTGTTGAGCCTAAAACAGTGTTTTATAATTTGATGCAAAAGGGAAGATTATCACTTCCACCACAAGAACTTGAAGCACAAATGTATGAACTCACAATGGAACTAATGGATAAACAAGGGTATAAACAATATGAAATAAGTAATTATGCCATTCCGGGTTTTGAAAGCAAGCATAATCTTACTTATTGGAATAATGATTATTATTTTGGTTTTGGTGCTGGGGCACACGGATATGTAAATGGGGTAAGAACTTCAAATATTGGCCCTATAAAAAAATATATAACAAATATTCAACAATCTGGAGATGCTTTCAATAGTAAAATATCGGTAAGTAAAAAAGAACAAATGGAAGAAGAAATGTTCCTTGGTCTTAGGAAAATAGCCGGTGTTAGTAAAGAAGCATTCTATCACAAATTCCAAGTCAAAATGATAGATGTTTTTCAAAAGGAAATAGTGAAACTCGTTAATCTTGGATTGATCGTAAATGAAGCAGAAGTGATAAAACTGACACATAAAGGGAAGCTTCTAGGTAATGAAGTATTCCAGGAGTTTATAGATATTGATTAATGGATAGAGTTAACATAGTCGAGTTTATTTAGCTCTAAATAATATGTAGGAACAATTAGAGGCTGACTCAAAAAGTGTTTAATGACATCTTATTGGAGGCAGTCTCTTATTCCATATATGGAAGTAAAACTTTACAATTGACATTTTATTTCGGTTTTGATAACTTTTTATATATATTTAGCACTCAAGATCTTAGAGTGCTAACAGAGGTGATGATAGTTGCTTACAGATCGCCAATTGTTGATTCTACAAGTAATTATTGATGATTTTATTCATTCAGCCCAACCTGTAGGCTCGAGAACGTTAGCAAAAAAAGAAAAAATTAACTTTAGTTCTGCTACAATTAGGAATGATATGGCGGATTTAGAGGATCTAGGTTTTATCGAGAAAACTCATAGTTCTTCGGGACGTGTACCTTCTGAAAAAGGCTATCGTTATTATGTAGATCATATGTTATCGCCACAACGGTTAACGAAATCTGAAGTTAGCCAAATAAAATCAATTTATGCCGAAAGGATTTTTGAATTAGAAAAAGTTGTTCAAAAATCTGCGCAAATCTTGTCGGACTTAACAAATTATACGTCAATCGTGCTTGGTCCAAAAGTAAATGAAAATCGCTTGAAGAAAATTCAAATTGTACCTATTAACCATGAAACAGCAGTTGCTATTATTGTAACGAATACTGGGCATGTTGAAAATCGGACAATAACTTTTCCAGGAGCGCTGGATCCAAGTGACATTGAAAAAATGGTGAATATATTAAATGATAGGTTGGCTGGTGTGCCGTTAATTGAACTCCATGATAAAATTTACAAAGAAGTAGTAACCGTATTAAAGGATCACATCCAAAATTATGAGACACTAGTTAAAATCATGGCTGGTACATTAACACTCAATACGAGTGAAAAAATATATTTTGGCGGCAAAACAAATATGCTAAGTCAACCGGAGTTTACAGATATTGACAGAATTCGATCGCTGCTTAAGATGATTGAGCAAGAAAAAGAATTGTATAGTTTATTGCAAACCAATCATGCAGGTATCACAATTAAGATTGGGAAAGAAAATGATAATATTGCAATGGAAAATTGCAGTTTGATTACAGCTACCTATTCATTAGGTAGTAAACAGTTAGGAACAATTGCTGTATTAGGCCCTACACGAATGGAGTATTCACGTGTTATTAGTTTATTATCACGTATGACACATGATTTATCCAGAACGCTTACTGATTTGTATCATGGATCTTAAGCTTGGTTATATTGTATAAGGGTGGAATGGAAACATACATTCCATCCGATTCTTATGTTCGAATGAAAAATGATGCCATTTTTTTGATGAAAGGATTCCTTTAAGGAGGTGAAAAGTGTGTCAAATGATAAAAACGTTGCAGAACAAGAAGAAACAGTAATTGAACAGCAAAATGAAAATTCTGAAGCTGCTGAGGTTGTCGATGCTGAAGAGGTAATCATTGAAGAGGCACCTCAAGTTGATAATGAGGCTGAGCAGAAAATTGCTGAACTACAAGCCAAACTTGATGAAACTGAAAACAAAATGCTTCGTGCTCAAGCTGACTTCGATAACTTTAGAAGACGTAGCCGCTTAGATCAAGAGGCTGCACAAAAATATCGTGCGCAAAGCTTAGTATCTGAAATTATACCTGCTCTTGATAACTTTGAAAGAGCATTACAAATAGAAGCAGATAACGATCAAACAAAATCGTTGCTGCAAGGTATGAACATGGTTTATAACCAGCTCGTTCAAGCACTGCAAAATGAAGGTGTAGAAGCGATTAATTCTGTTGGAGAACAGTTTGATCCTCATTTACATCAAGCAGTCATGCAAGTAGAGGATGAAAATTTCGAATCTAATACAGTAGTTGAGGAGCTTCAAAAGGGTTATAAACTAAAGGATCGAGTAATTCGACCTGCAATGGTAAAGGTAAACCAATAAAATCTATACTTACATATTAGGAGGTTCTATATAATGAGTAAAATTATCGGTATCGACTTAGGTACAACAAACTCATGTGTCGCAGTTTTAGAAGGCGGAGAACCAAAAGTGATCCCAAATCCAGAAGGAAATCGTACAACACCTTCTGTTATTGCTTTCAAAAATGGTGAGCGTCAAGTTGGTGAGGTTGCAAAACGTCAAGCTATCACTAACCCGAATACAATTATTTCAATCAAACGTCATATGGGTACTGACTATAAAGTAGACGTTGAAGGTAAAAACTATACTCCTCAAGAGCTTTCAGCAATTATCCTTCAGCACTTAAAATCTTATGCAGAAGAATATTTAGGTGAGCCTGTAACGAAAGCAGTCATCACAGTTCCAGCTTATTTCAACGATGCAGAGCGTCAAGCAACTAAAGATGCTGGGAAAATTGCCGGATTAGAAGTTGAGCGTATCATCAATGAACCAACAGCTGCAGCACTAGCATATGGATTAGATAAAACAGATGAAGATCAAACAATCCTTGTTTATGACTTAGGTGGCGGAACATTTGACGTATCTGTTCTTGAACTTGGAGATGGCGTGTTTGAAGTACGTTCTACAGCAGGTGACAATCGCTTAGGTGGAGATGACTTTGACCAAGTAATCATTGATTATTTAGTTGCAGAATTCAAAAAAGAGAACGGTATTGATCTTGCAAAAGATAAAATGGCGTTACAACGTTTGAAGGATGCTGCTGAAAAAGCGAAAAAAGACCTTTCTGGTGTGACTTCAACGCAAATTTCTTTACCATTTATCACTGCTGGAGAAGCTGGTCCTCTTCACTTAGAGATAAACTTAACACGTGCAAAATTTGATGAATTATCTTCAGATTTAGTTGAAAGAACGATGGGACCTGTTCGTCAATCATTAAGTGATGCAGGTCTAACAGCTAGCGAAATCGATAAAGTTATCCTTGTTGGCGGATCAACTCGTATTCCTGCTGTTCAAGAAGCAATCAAAAAAGCATTAGGAAAAGAGCCGCATAAAGGTGTAAATCCAGATGAAGTAGTTGCACTTGGTGCATCCATTCAAGGTGGAGTAATCACTGGTGATGTAAAAGACGTTGTATTACTTGATGTTACACCTCTTTCATTAGGTATCGAAACAATGGGTGGAGTATTTACTAAGCTAATCGATCGTAATACAACGATCCCAACTAGTAAATCACAAGTATTTTCAACTGCAGCTGACAGCCAAACAGCAGTAGATATTCACGTTCTTCAAGGTGAACGTCCAATGGCTGGTGACAACAAAACCTTAGGTCGCTTCCAATTAACTGATATTCCACCAGCACCACGCGGAGTGCCACAAATTGAAGTATCATTTGATATTGATAAAAATGGTATTGTGAATGTTCGTGCTAAAGACTTAGGCACAAACAAAGAACAAACAATTACAATTAAATCTTCAACTGGTTTATCAGACGATGAGATCGAACGCATGGTAAAAGAAGCAGAAGAGAATGCAGATGCTGATAAACAACGTAAAGAAGAAGTTGAGCTTCGCAATGAAGCAGATCAATTAGTGTTTACAACTGAAAAAACATTAAAAGATCTTGAAGGTAAAGTTGATGAAGCTGAAGTAACAAAAGCGAACGAAGCAAAAGACGCTTTAAAAGCTGCGATTGAGAAAAATGACTTAACAGAAATCAAAGCGAAAAAAGATGAGCTTCAAAACATCGTTCAAGAGCTTTCTGTAAAACTTTATGAAGAAGCTGCTAAACAAGCTCAAGCACAGCAAGGTGGAGATACTGCAGGCGGCAAAGCTGACGACGTAGTTGACGCAGAATTTGAAGAAGTAAATGAAGACGATAAAAAATAATCATTAATGAAAAAGGTCAAAGTCAGGCTTGTCTTGACTTTGACTTTTTTTAAGGTATAGGTTTATTTTGTAGGACGATATTTTATTTGAGACGAAAAACGAAAATAACAAGTAGTTGCTTTTCATCTATTTTGAGTGATACAATTTACCTTATGTGAGAAAATCGGGAGTGAGAAATTATGAGCAAGCGTGATTACTATGAAGTTCTCGGGTTAGGTAAGAACGCGAGTAAAGATGAGATAAAAAAAGCTTATCGTAAGCTTTCAAAGCAATACCATCCTGATATTAATAAAGAAGCTGATGCAGCCGATAAATTCAAGGAAATTAAAGAGGCCTATGAAACATTAAGTGATGATCAAAAGAAAGCACACTATGATCAATTTGGTCATACTGATCCTAATCAAGGTTTTGGCGGCGGTGCAGGTTTCGGCGGAGATGGATTTGGCTTTGAGGACATTTTTAGCTCGATCTTTGGCGGTGGTACTAGAAGACGAGATCCTAATGCGCCAAGACAAGGTGCTGATTTACAATATACAATGACACTGAATTTTGAAGAAGCTGTTTTTGGGAAAGATACAACAATCGAAATTCCTAAAGAAGAAACTTGTGAAACATGTAATGGTTCCGGTGCGCAAAAAGGAACGAATCCTGAAACATGTACACATTGTGGTGGTAGCGGCCAATTAAATGTAGAACAAAATACTCCTTTTGGACGCATCGTTAATCGTCGTGTTTGTAATCACTGTGAAGGTACCGGTAAGATGATTAAGCACAAATGTGGAACATGTCGTGGAACCGGAAAAGTAAAAAAACGCAAAAAAATTCAAGTTAAAATTCCTGCCGGTGTTGATGATGGCCAGCAATTACGTGTTGCAGGTCAAGGTGAACCAGGAGTTAATGGCGGACCAGCCGGAGATTTATACGTTGTCTTCCACGTTCGAGAACATGAATTTTTTGAAAGAGATGGCGACGATGTTTATTGTGAAATGCCATTAACATTCGCACAAGCAGCATTAGGTGACGAAATTGAGGTTCCTACTTTACATGGTAAAGTAAAACTAAAGGTGCCGTCTGGAACACAGACAGGTAAGAAATTCCGCTTAACAGGTAAAGGTATTCCAAATGTTAGAGGGTATGGACAAGGTGATCAATATGTCATTTTACGTGTATTAACTCCAACAAATTTATCTGAAAAACAAAAAGAATTACTGCGTGAATTTGCTGAGATTAGCGGAACAAAACTTGATGAACATGAAGAAAGCTTTTTTGATAAAGTGAAAAGAGCTTTTAAAGGTGATTAATACAAATTAATAATAAATGATTGTCTTAAAGGATTGGAGTTGGTAGATATGAAGTGGTCTGAATTAAGTATACACACAACACAAGAAGCTGTTGAACCCATTTCAAATATTTTACACGAAGCAGGAGCGAGCGGTGTAGTTATTGAAGATATTGCTGATTTAATAAAGGAACGAAGTACAGCATTAGGTGAGATCTACCAACTAAATCCATCCGACTATCCTGAAGAGGGTGTAGTCGTAAAGGCTTATTTACCCGTCAACAGTTTCCTTGGTGAAACTGTTGACGCCATTAAATCAGCAATAAATAATCTTTTGACATATGATATTGATTTAGGTAAAAATCATATTACAATCAGTGAGGTTAATGAAGAAGAATGGGCCACAGCTTGGAAAAAATATTATCATCCTGTGAAAATATCAGAAAAATTCACCATCGTTCCAACATGGGAAATTTATGAGCCCGTACATTCTGATGAATTAATTATCGAGCTTGATCCTGGCATGGCATTTGGAACTGGTACACATCCGACTACTGTATTATGTATTCAGGCTTTAGAACGTACTGTTCAAAAAGGCGACACGGTTATAGATGTTGGAACAGGATCAGGGGTTTTAAGTATAGCAGCAGGTTTACTCGGTGCAAATCAGATTCAGGCACTTGATTTGGATCAGGTAGCTGTTGATAGTGCCAGATTAAACTGTAAGTTAAATAAAGTACACCACGTTGTCACGGTTAAGCAAAATAACTTACTTGATGGTATAGAAGGACCAGTAGATGTAATTGTTTCAAACATATTAGCTGAAATCATCGTTCGTTTTATAGATAAGGCTTATGAAGTCTTAAAGGAGAATGGTACATTTATTACTTCTGGTATTATTCAAAATAAAAAGCAAGAAGTAAAGGATGCACTGCTTGATGCTGGATTTGTAATCGAAGAAACGATGGTTATGGAAGATTGGGTTGCATTTATCGCTAGGAAGAAATAGTTGAGGGTCAGACTCAAACGATAACCTAGTTGTATCCTTCAGGTAATTGTCTATACACTAGTGAAATTGATATTTAGAAGTAAAAGGGGACAGGCCCTGGATGAGGTGGCTGCTTTGCAACGGTATTTTATTGATGAAGAAAAGGCAAATATTAAATCGAATATCAAGATAACAGGTGAGGATGTACACCATATTTCCCGAGTGCTTCGTATGCAGCCTGGCAGCAAGGTTGTATGTTGTACGAAGGATGGCTTTGAAGCACTTTGTGAAATTGCTGAAATTACCAATGACCTAGTGGATTGTTTTATATTAGAATGGATGACGGTAAACCATGAACTTCCTGTAAATATATCGATCGCGAGCGGGTTGCCTAAAGGGGATAAGCTTGAATGGATCATTCAAAAAGGCACCGAATTAGGTGCTTCTTCATTTATCCCTTTTAATGCTGCCCGTTCAATTGTAAAATTGGAACAAAAAAAGGTTGGAAAAAAGCTCGAACGTTGGCAAAAGATTGCAAAGGAAGCATCTGAACAATCGTATCGAAATAAAATTCCAACTGTACTAGAACCATGCCAGTTTGAAGAATTGCTCAAACAAGCTAAAGACTACGATGTGAAAATTGTTGCATATGAAGAATCAGCAAAACAAGGTGAAAAAAGTAACCTTGCAATAGCACTTAACACTCTAAAAGAAGGTCAGTCTTTACTTGCGATTTTTGGTCCAGAAGGCGGATTAACTGAAGGCGAAGTGTCAAAGCTTGAAGAACAAGGATTTTTAATATGCAGCTTTGGTCCAAGAATATTAAGAACAGAAACAGCTCCTTTATATTTATTATCAGCTGTTTCCTATTATTTCGAATTATCGAGGTGATGATAAATGCCTACAGTTGCATTTCATACATTAGGATGTAAAGTAAATCATTATGAAACAGAAGCCATTTGGCAGCTTTTTAAAGATGCTGGCTATGACCGTACAGAATACGAGCAAATGGCAGATGTTTATGTTATTAATACATGTACAGTAACAAATACTGGAGATAAAAAAAGCCGTCAAGTGATTCGTCGTGCAATCAGGAAAAATCCTGATGGTGTCATTTGTGTAACAGGGTGTTATGCACAAACTTCTCCAGCAGAAATTATGGCTATACCTGGAGTAGACATTGTAGTAGGTACCCAGGATCGTACAAAAATGCTCGAATATATTGAGCAATATAAAAACGAAAGACAACCGATTAATGGTGTAAGAAATATTATGAAAACACGAGTATATGAAGAACTAGATGTTCCTTCATTTACAGACCGTACTAGAGCTTCCTTGAAAATACAAGAAGGTTGTAATAACTTTTGCACCTTTTGTATTATTCCTTGGGCACGCGGGTTAATGCGTTCTCGTGATCCAAAAGAAGTTGTTGCACAAGCGCAACAGCTTGTTAATGCAGGTTACAAAGAGATTGTCTTAACAGGTATTCATACAGGCGGATATGGTGAAGATTTAAAAGATTATAATTTAGCGATGCTTTTACGTGATCTAGAAGAGCAAGTAGTTGGGTTAAAGCGCATCCGAATATCTTCTATTGAAGCAAGTCAAATATCTGATGAAGTAATTGACGTGCTTAAAAACTCTACAAAAGTTGTTCGTCACTTACACATTCCGATTCAGTCAGGTTCAGATACTGTCTTAAAACGTATGCGCAGAAAATATACAATGGCATATTTTGCGGAACGTTTAGTACGCTTGAAAGAAGCTTTACCTGGCTTAGCAATCACTTCTGACGTCATCGTTGGATTCCCTGGTGAAACAGAAGAAGAATTTATGGAAACATATAATTTTATTAAAGAACATCAATTCTCTGAGCTTCATGTTTTTCCATATTCAAAACGAACCGGTACACCTGCTGCGAGAATGGATGACCAAGTTGATGAAGAAATTAAAAATAACCGAGTTCACCGTCTCATTGAGTTGTCAGATCAGTTGGCAAAAGAATATGCATCTAAATTCGAAAATGATGTTCTTGAAGTAATACCTGAAGAGCCATTTAAGGATGAATCAAATTCAGATTTATATGTCGGATATACAGACAATTATTTAAAGGTAGTTTTTCCAGCGAATGAAGAAATGGTTGGTAAACTTGTAAAAGTTAAAATCACGAAGGCAGGATATCCATATAATGAAGGGCAATTTGTAAAAGTTATGGATGAGAATGTACTAGTTGAGGAAAATATCCGTTTATCTTCTTAAGCTAAGGCTCTTTTTTAAGAGATTGTTGCTTTTAAAACCAAAACTTTTTAAAGTTGATTGGAGCAGATTGCGAGACTCCTGCGGGAGCATCTTCTCGCTGCAATCAACCACACCGCATTATTTGTTAAATAGCAACAAAGTTTGCAAAAACAGTCTAAGAACAAAATAAAGGGATCGGCATATAAATTTGCCGATCCCTTTATTTTGTTTAAAAATGTATTAGGTTAAAAAACGATTAAACGGTGCAAATTAATTTTGTACTCGTTTTTTATTATTAAAAATGATAAGATGTAAGATGTCGGACGACTATACGGAAGGAGTTTTTACATAATGACTAATATAGCAGAAATGATTGATCATACAGCACTAAAAGCTGATACAACAAAGGATACAATTGTAACGCTTTGTAAAGAAGCGAGTGAATATAAGTTTGCATCTGTATGTGTTAATCCAACATGGGTTGAAACTGCAGCGAAGCTATTAAAAGGAACAGATGTAAAGGTTTGTACAGTTATTGGATTCCCTTTAGGCGCTAATACACCAGAAACCAAAGCATTCGAAACAAAAGATGCAATTGAAAAGGGTGCTACTGAGGTAGATATGGTAATAAACATTGGTGCACTTAAAGATAAAAACGATGAGCTTGTAGAAAGAGATATTAAAGCTGTTTGTGATGCAGCAAAAGGAAAAGCATTATCAAAAGTGATCATTGAAACTAGTCTTTTAACAGAAGAAGAAAAAGTGAGAGCATGTGAGCTTGCAGTAAAAGCTGGTGCTGATTTCGTTAAAACGTCTACAGGATTTTCAACTGGTGGAGCAACTGTAGAAGATATTGCACTTATGAGAAAAACAGTAGGACCGGAAATTGGTGTTAAAGCATCTGGAGGCGTTCGTGACACAGAAGGTGCCCAAGCGATGATTAATGCTGGTGCGACTAGAATTGGTGCAAGTTCAGGGGTTTCAATTGTTAAGGGTGAGAAAGCAAATTCAGACTATTGATATAGTCAAAAAAACATTTTTAAAATTTTGTAGCAAATGAATAAACATCTTTAAGTTCCTAACATAATATAAACGAATAATTCGGATAACTTAATAAACATCGAACTTTTTACTATATGAGTTGACCTAAATAAAACGTTATATTATAATTGCAAAGTACATGTTTAGTTTTTATACATGTTTTATTTAAAGATGTCGATTGGTTGTATTCGGAGGGAGGGAAAGAGAATGTCAAAAACGGTCGTTCGTAAAAACGAGTCGCTTGAAGATGCTCTTCGTCGTTTCAAACGTACTGTATCTAAAAGTGGTACAATACAAGAAGCTAGAAAGCGCGAATTCTATGAAAAGCCTAGCGTAAAGCGTAAGAAAAAGTCTGAAGCAGCTAGAAAGCGTAAATTCTAAAAGAGGGTGTACGTATGAGTCTTCTTGATCAATTGAATCAAGATATGAAACAAGCGATGAAAAACAAAGAAAAAGACAAGTTAGTTGTCATTCGAATGGTCAAGGCTGCTTTGCAAAACGAAGCAATTAAACTTGGCAAAAATGAGTTAACTGAAGAAGAAGACTTGACAGTTCTTTCTCGCGAATTAAAACAACGTAAAGACTCCCTCCAGGAATTTCATAAAGCTGATCGTTTGGACTTAGTAGAAAAAACACAAGCGGAAATCGATGTATTAATCGATTATATGCCTAAACAGCTTTCCGAAGAAGAAGTTTCTGAAATCGTTAAACAAACCATTTCAGAAGTGAATGCTACTTCAAAAGCGGATATGGGGAAAGTAATGGGAGCACTCATGCCCAAAGTAAAAGGAAAAGCAGACGGAAGTCTTGTAAATAAGCTTGTGCTAAAACTGCTATCATAAATAATAAGACACCTTGATCATTCAAGGTGTCTTTTATTTTGGCTCTTTTCTAAGAGATTGCGGCTTTTAAAACGAAAAGTAATGAAGGTTGATTGGAGCAGATTGCGAGACTCCTGCTTAGAGCAGCGGGACAGGTGGACTCATGCAGGCGTTTACGCCGAGGAGGCTCACCGCTCGCACCGCTAAACAGCGAGCATCTCTCGCTGCAATCAACTACAACGCATTACTTTGTAAAGAGCAATAAAGTTTGCGAAAACAGCCTTTATTTTATATTTAAGTTTTTATTTCCATAGAAAATTAGATGAAACCAAATGAAGGTCTGTAACGTATTAGTAATAGAACGATACAGAAAGGAGGTTCAAACTAATGAAAAAGCTTTTTCAGTTTATGATAGCCGCAGCCTTTATTTTGGCCATTTTTAATGGGTTTAGTCTCGAATTAAAAGCAGATTCAGATGAAAAAGTATACATAATACCTCTCGAAGAAACAGTTGAGAAAGGCTTGTCCCAATATATTAAGCGAACTATTTCAGATGCCAATTCACAACAGGTCGACCATATCATTCTCGAAATTGATACTTTAGGCGGTGCTGTAGATGGTGCGATGGAAATAGCTGATACACTCAGATCAAGTGATGTCCCTATTACTGCATTTATAAATCGAAGAGCTATTTCAGCGGGAGCATATATTGCACTAAATGCTGATCAAATTTATATGGTACCAGGAAGTCAAATGGGATCTGCAGCGATCATAACTGGAGAAGGAAATGCTGCAGATGATAAATCCCAATCGTTATGGTTATCTGAAATGAAAGAATCAGCTGAACGGAATGGCCGTGATCCAAAATATGCATTAGCTATGGCTGATAAGAATGTAGATATACCAGAATATGGTGCAGGTAAGGGTAAGCTATTAACTCTTGAATCAAAACAAGCATTAGAAGTTGGCTACTCTGAAGGCATTGTCGAGAATCGAACTGATTTATTAAGGAAATTAAATTTAACAGGTGCATCAATTATAGAAGCTGAGGAAAGTTTTGCAGAGAAAATAGCTAGATTTATTACACATCCAGTTGTAGTTCCAATTCTTCTTTCAATAGGAAGTATTGGTTTGGTTGTGGAACTATATTCACCTGGTTTCGGTGTAGCAGGTTTTATGGGGTTAACTTCCCTTTTCTTATTTTTCTACGGTCATCTCGTAGCCGGATTAGCAGGGATGGAATCAATTATATTATTCGTTTTAGGAATCATCTTAATTATAGCGGAGTTATTTGTACCAGGAGGCATAATAGGAATATTGGGTCTAGCCAGTATAATAACTAGTCTATATATTGCTTCTGGGGATTTTGTGCATATGTCGATTTCATTAATCATTGCATTTATTGGTGCTATGGTAGCATCTATCCTATTAGTAAAGGTGTTTGGAAAACGTATGAATCTATTTAAAAAACTAATATTGCGTGACTCAACAAATACCGAAAGTGGTTATGTTTCTAATAAATCAAGAACTGAATTATTAGGACTTGAAGGGACTGCTTTGACGACATTAAGACCTTCTGGAACAGCAGTGATTGCAGAAGAACGCATAGATGTTGTGACTGAAGGCGGATTTATTAATAAAGGACAAAAGGTAAAGGTTGTTAAAGTAGAAGGAGCAAGAATAGTTGTTAGAGAATTAAAATCACATGATTAGAAAGAATGTTTGCTTTGTAATCATGTATTGTTGAACATAAAAGAAATCATTTTATTCAGGGAGGAAAACAATGGAAGTATCTGTCATATTATTAATCGGGCTTGTTATCCTAGGGTTTATCGTTTTAGGTGTCTTTTTCACTTTTGTTCCTATTGCATTGTGGATATCTGCTCTAGCGGCTGGGGTCAAGATTAGTATTTTTACACTAATTGGAATGAGATTACGTCGCGTTATTCCGAACAGGGTCGTTAATCCATTAATCAAAGCGCATAAAGCAGGACTTGGAATTACAACAAATCAATTAGAAAGTCATTATTTAGCTGGCGGTAATGTTGACCGTGTAGTAAATGCATTAATTGCAGCAGAGCGAGCAAATATTGAGTTAACTTTTGAGCGTGCAGCAGCGATTGATCTAGCTGGACGTGACGTTCTAGAAGCTGTACAAATGAGTGTTAATCCTAAGGTAATTGAAACACCGTTTATTTCTGGTGTAGCGATGGATGGTATTGAGGTAAAAGCAAAAGCAAGAATTACAGTTCGGGCGAACATAGATCGATTAGTTGGTGGTGCAGGAGAAGATACGATTATTGCCCGTGTTGGTGAAGGTATTGTAAGTACGATTGGTTCACAAAAGGATCATAAAAAAGTATTAGAAAATCCTGATATGATTTCCCAGACTGTATTAGGTAAAGGATTAGATTCAGGAACTGCTTTTGAAATTCTTTCGATAGATATTGCGGACGTTGATATCGGTAAAAACATCGGTGCAGAACTTCAAACAGAACAAGCGGAAGCAGATAAGAAAATCGCACAGGCGAAAGCTGAGGAACGAAGAGCAATGGCTGTCGCACAAGAACAAGAAATGCTTGCTCGCGTTCAAGAGATGAAAGCTAAGGTAGTAGAAGCTGAAGCGGAGGTGCCTCAAGCTATGGCTGAAGCATTGCGATCTGGAAACATTGGTGTAATGGACTATATGAATATTCAAAACATAGGTGCAGATACTGATATGAGAGATTCAATAGGTAAGACGAATAAAGATCAAAATGATCCTGATAAAATTTAAATGATCGACAAGTCTTTTCTTAAGGCTTCGGGTTGAGGCTAAGCAACTTTTATAACACTTGCTAAAGCTTCAAGCCATTTCCTTCATTTTAAAGGAGGGAGCGACTATGGATATTACAGAAATACTAACAAATCCTCTTGTATGGGGAGTTCTAGCTTGGCTCTTTTCAAGGCTGTTTACATCTAAAAATAAGGAAGAAACGCCTAATAATCAGCCTAATCACAAAGAAAGCCGTTCTCGGCCAGTTCCTACCCCGCGCGTCAACCCTAAACATGCAAAAAACAGAGTAGACGACAAAACTCGAAAAGAAGTTGAATCTACTATTCATACTGTTCAGCATGCATATGAAAATATAAAAGCTAGGGCAGAGGAGCAAATTGATGACGTTACAGTTGTTAAAATGCAACCGAAAAAGAATCAAATTGATGATTTTCCTAAGGTAAACCGTAATGCTAATCAAAATCATTTACTCATAGATCGACAAAAAGCAGTCCAAGGTGTTGTTTGGAGTGAGATCTTAGGTGCTCCACGATCAAAGAACCCCCATTATACTAGAAAAAGAAGACATTCATAACTTCTCGAATAATCGTGTTATAAGACTCCATTTTCTCTCATACATATGAGATGAAAGGGGGTCTTTTTTTATGGCAAAAAAATGGCGTCAGAATCTAACCAGATGGATCACAAATACAATTGAACTACCGCCCGATGTCATGATGGATCTTCCTAGGATAACAATGGTTGGTCAGCTTCATATTTACATAGAAAATCATCGAGGACTTCTTACATTTACTGATACTGAGCTACGGCTTCTTTTGAAGCAAGGTCAGCTTTTAGTTAAAGGTGAAGCCTTTGTCATTAAGACGATTTTACCGGAAGAAATCCTCCTAGAAGGGAAAATAAATCAAGTTCTCTATCTAGATGCAACATAAATGTTCTAAGGATGAGTCTGCTGTGTACTTATAATATAAAAAATATCACAGCAGGCACGCTTCTAAAAACAAAAAAGAAAGCATGAATTCACATTGTTACTACTAAAAAATGCAGTACTTATATTTAGGGGGATCGTTATGAAAAATCAATGGACGAGTTGGTTATTTGGTGTAGTTAATGTAAGGATTGAAGGAAGAGGGACTGAACGATTTTTAAATGATTGTATACGGGAAGAAATAGCTATTTGGAATGTGCGAAGAAGTCAAAAAGATGGATTAAGTTTTTTTATTCGCCTGCAAGATGTACATGCCTTACGAAAAGTCGTTCGAAAAAATGAATGTAAATGTAGCTTTGAAAGAAGAGTTGGTTTTCCTTTCCTTGCAAAAAGATCATGGCGAAACAGTGGGTTTGTTTTGGGAATAATAGCTTTTTTAGCAGTCATCTTTGTTTTATCAAATATGATATGGGGAATAAAGATTGACGGTGCTTCACCAGAAACAGAACATTTAATTAAGAAAGAGCTTTCTCGAATTGGTGTGAAAACAGGACAACTTCAATTTTTTGTTGAAAATCCTGATGACATTCAACAGTCTTTAACAGATAATATTCAACAGATTACATGGGTTGGTGTAGAATTAACAGGAACAACGTATCATTTAAAAGTAGTCGAGAAAAATCAACCTGAGGAAGAAAAATTAGTTAGTCCACAACATATCGTTGCAGAGAAAGAGGCAGTTATTGCAAAAATGTTTGTTGAACAAGGGCAGCCGTTAACAACTCTTCATCAACATGTTAATAAAGGTCAAATATTAGTTTCAGGGTTGATAGGGAAGGAAGATAAGCAGAAAAAGGTAGCTGCCAAAGCTGAAATCTTTGGAGAAACATGGTACAAATCTACGATATCAATTCCAATAAAGACGACTTTTCATGTTTTAACTGGGGAAGATAAGGAAAAGCATTATTTACAATTAGGCAGTTTTAAACTTCCGATTTGGGGTTTTAAAAATCCAGAATTTACATCCTTTGAAGTAGAAGATGATGTTCGAACCCTTCATTTTTTAAATTTCACCTTGCCGATTGCGTATGTGAAAGAAACATATCGAGAGAAAGAAGAAGTACATCGAGAGTATTCAGTTAAACAGGCTAAAGAGGCAGCTTTGGATAGAGGTCGCAAAGATATTGAGGATCAATTAGATGAGGAAGAAAAAGTAATTGGAGAAAAAGTTTTGCACGAGACGAATGAGAATGGTAAAGTTAGATTAACCGTTCTTTACCAAGTGTTAGAAAATATCGTAAAAACCACACCAATTGTTCAGGGAGATTAAAGGATGCCAGAAGAATTAGTGACAATGAATCAGCAATTAGAAAATCCAAACGAAGCGATTGCTCTATTTGGAAACCATGATTTGCATTTAAAAAGAATTGAAGAAGAGTTAAATGTTTCCATAATAACTAGAGGTGAAGCTGTTTTTGTATCAGGTCATTCTGATCATGTCCATCTTGTTGATGAATTGTTAAAATCCTTGCTACTGATTATTCGCAAGGGGATTAACATAAGTGAACGAGATGTTCTTTATGCCATAAGTATGGCAAAGGAACAGAGACTAGATCAATTTGAACAACTTTATGTACAAGAAATAGCTAAAACAGCTAAGGGGAAATCAATTCGAGTTAAAACCCTAGGTCAGCGTCATTACATCGCAGCAATTCAAAATAAAGATTTAGTTTTTGGAATTGGACCAGCTGGTACCGGAAAAACATATTTAGCTGTTGTTATGGCTGTAAATGCATTAAAAAGCGGCAGTATTAAAAGAATTATTTTAACACGTCCTGCAGTTGAGGCAGGTGAAAGCCTTGGTTTCTTGCCTGGTGATCTAAAGGAGAAGGTAGATCCATACCTGAGACCTCTATATGATGCTCTTCATGATGTATTAGGAATGGAGCATACATTAAGACTTATTGAGCGGGGAACAATTGAAATTGCCCCATTAGCTTATATGAGAGGTAGAACATTAGACGATGCCTTTGTGATTTTGGATGAAGCACAAAATACAACACCAGCTCAAATGAAGATGTTTCTTACAAGGTTGGGATTCGGGTCGAAAATGGTTATCACTGGTGATATTACACAGGTTGATTTACCAAAAGGAGTACAATCAGGATTAGCGGTTGCAAGAGATATACTTGCTAATGTCAAAGACATCTCTTTTGTCATATTAGAGCAATCAGACGTAGTTAGACATCCGCTTGTAGCAAAAATTATCGCGGCATATGAAAATTTAAATGAAAGATAAGTGACCCGAGCACCCGAATTCGGGTCACTTTTTTCACTTTTTCTTGAATCGTTTGTGCCGACAATAATAATACATATTAATTGAATTGTTTGTACTTAAATTTGTTTTGTATCTAGCTCAAGGGATGATTCAAAGTGGTTGCGCTTTTATGATTTTTTTGTCCTATTTTGTATTAATAGTTGAACATTTTTCGATAAAAAGAAATAATGGTAGTTAGGAAGAAAATGTTGAGTATGTAAATACCTTGAGTTGTTGCATAAGGGTGGTGCCGCATGTGAAGAAAAAGCAAAAGAAAGATAAACCAAAATCAAATCCATTAATAGAAAAGCTAAACAATTATAAGTTTTTGCATGTTATTCTTTATTTGATCTTATCAGTAATTTTGTTTATAGCATTATATAGTAATGTAAAACCTGAAACATTAGATATCGAGCTATTTACTGTTTCTGACCAAACAATATATGCCCCAGCAACGGTTGAAGACAAAGTTGATACGGAAAGAAAACAGCAAGAAGCATATGACTCTGTAGAAGATCAATATGTATTAAAAAAAGAAATAACTCAAAAACAAGTTGATCTCGTTTCATCCATTTTTGATACGATTATTGAAGTTAGGGTAGAAGAGAAAAGTGAGAAAAAAGGTGATGAGGCTGATTCCAAATCTCCGTTAACACCAGAAGAGAAGGTTACCCTTGTACAAGAAAAGCTAACTCCATCTATCAATGAAAAAATTTCAAAAGAGACTTTTCTGCCGCTCGTTAATGCAACTGATGATGAATTAGAATTGGCAAAAGATGCAGTCGTTACCGTTGTTAACAATATCATGAGCAAGGAAATACCGATTGTACAATTGACTGAAGCAAAGAAACAAGTTGTAGAAGAATTACAGTTTACTTCACTTCATTCAGATCTTCTAAAATCAGCTACTGAATTAGCAAAATATTCGATTACACCTAACTATGTATTTGATTTGCAAGCAACAGAGGAAAAACGGCAGCAAGCAGTTGATAATGTAAAAGAATCACAAATAAAACAAGGACAAATACTTGTTGAAGAAGGCGAATTAATAAATCGTGAAATTTATCGTAAACTTGGTCTTGTTGGATTACTTGATGATCAACAGTCCTTTAAGCCGTATTTAGGATTAGGTTTATTTATTTTACTCGTCATTGCAGGGATTGTTTATTATTTTGAAAAGAAAGATAGTCCCATTTCAAAGAAAAATAATTCCTTGCTTTTATACTGTTTAATATTTGCGATAACCGTTCTATTGATGAAGATTGTTAGTCTATTTCAAAAAATTGATTATTCACATATAGGCTATATCGTTCCGGTTGCCTTTGGTGCTATTCTTGTTAAATTGTTACTTAATGAACGATTAGCGATTTTAACCTGTATGATTTTTGCTATTTGTGGCAGTATTATCTTTAATGAAGGTGTTACAGGAAGTTTTAACTTTGCAGTAGGGATCTACTTCTTATTTGGGAGTCTAGCAGGGGTATTATTTTTAGGAGAGCATAATCTGCGTTCAAAAATACTTCAAGCAGGCTTGTTCATTGCAGGGATAAATATTATTTCCTTAACAGCGATTATGCTAATTAGAAACGGTGGATATTCAAATGTTGAAATTGGCTCCTACTTCATTATGGCATGTGTATCAGGACTTGTCTCATCTGTATTAACAATTGGCTTTATGCCATTTTTTGAAACAGGATTTGGAATTTTGTCAACGATGAGATTAATTGAGCTATCAAATCCTAATCATCCAATGCTAAGAAAAATTTTAACTGAAACACCTGGAACGTATCATCATAGTGTTATGGTTGCGAACTTATCTGAATCAGCATGTGAAGCGATAGGTGCTGATGGATTGTTAGCAAGAGTTGGTTCTTATTATCATGATATCGGGAAAACGAAACGTCCTCAGTATTTCATTGAAAATCAAATGAATATTGAAAATCCACATAATAAGCTATCAGCACAATTAAGTAAAAATGTCATCATTTCTCATGTAACAGATGGTGTTGAGATTCTCAAAAAAAATAAAATGCCAAAAGAATTTATTGATATTGCAGAACAGCATCATGGAACAACATTACTTAAATATTTTTATCATCAAGCAAAAGAATCAAATGAGAATATCTATGAAGAGGAATTCCGTTATCCAGGTCCAAAACCACAAACAAAGGAAATTGCCATCATTTCAATTGCTGATAGTGTAGAAGCGGCTGTACGATCAATGTCAAATCCAACTCCTGATAAAATCGAGAAGCTGGTACGTTCGATCATCTCAGACCGATTACAAGATCATCAATTAGATGAGTGTGATATTACGCTTAGAGAGCTAGATATTATCGCAAAATCATTATGTGAATCATTAAATGGAATTTTTCATTCAAGAATAGAATATCCAGAATTAACGAAAAAACAGAAGGTGAAATAAGATGAAATTAATCATCGATTATATAGATGAAACAAATGAATTAACGACTGAAGAGATTAAGACTGTTGAAGAATTATTACAATTTGCAGCAAGGGTAGAAGAAGTAGCACAGGATGCTGAGCTATCAGTAACATTCGTAACAAATGAGCGTATACAAGAAGTAAACCGTGATTATCGGGATAAGGACCAACCTACAGATGTGATATCTTTTGCTCTTGAAGAAATTGGAGAAGGAGAAATTGCAATTGTTGGTTTAGAACAACCGCCAGTTTTGGGGGATATTATCATTTCTATTCCACGCGCGAGGGAACAGGCGATAGAGTATGGTCATTCATTTATTAGAGAACTAGGATTTTTAGCCGTTCATGGCTTTTTACACTTACTAGGGTATGATCATATGAATGAAGAAGATGAAAAAAAGATGTTTACAAAACAAAAGGATATTTTAGACCGGTATGGACTTAAAAGACCCGAAAGTCTCTGAGTGGAAGCGTTTTTATAAAAGTTTTACTTATGCGTGGAGCGGGATTATTCGAACATGTCAAACTGAACGGAATTTTCAAATTCATGTTAGTATTTCTATTGTGATGATCATAGTAGGTTTTCTACTCCCATTTACAGTATTTGAATGGATCGTTGTGTTGTTTTTAATTGGTGGAATGCTAGCATTAGAATTGATGAATACAGCATTAGAGCATGTTGTAGATCTAGTAACTGATGATGTAATGCCGCTCGCTAAGGCAGCTAAAGATGCAGCAGCTGGTGCTGTTTTTGTATATGCGATATTATCAGTTATAATAGGATTAATCATTTTGTTTCAACATTTCCCGCTTTAATTAAATCTAACAATTAACAGTCAGGAAGATTGGAAAAAAATGAAACTCCCACTTTATTTTATTAATTGTTAATTCTAAAAATTCTTACAATTAAATTACAAATGCTTAGAATGCGTGAAATTTAAGGAATAATTAGGTAAAATAAAGAAGAGCAATGGCGCAATGTCATTTAGAAAGGAAGAAATTTAGTGAACATCGAACTACTCATCAAAGAAGCAGAAGCAGCACGTGAAAAAGCCTATACACCTTACTCTAAATTCAAAGTAGGTGCCGCTTTATTAACAAATGATGGTAAAATATATAGAGGATGCAATATAGAAAATGCAGCATATAGTATGACAAACTGTGCGGAACGAACAGCCATTTTTAAAGCTATTTCTGAAGGCGATAAAGAGTTTGCTGCTATAGCAGTAGTAGCTGATACAAAAAGACCTGTTCCGCCATGTGGAGCATGTCGTCAAGTATTACTTGAGCTTTGCCCAAAAGACATGAAAGTAATCTTAACGAACTTAAATGGCGATATCGAACAACTAACAGTACATGAATTACTGCCAGGTGGTTTTTCAGCGGAGGACTTGCATGAATAATCAAGCATTTAAATCTGGCTTTGTATCTATTATCGGTAGACCAAATGTTGGAAAATCAACGTTCATTAATAAAGTTATCGGGCAAAAAATTGCAATAATGAGTGATAAACCGCAAACAACTCGTAACAAAATCCAAGGGGTTTATACTACAAACCACTCGCAAACAGTATTTATTGATACTCCAGGGATTCATAAGCCTAAGCATAAGCTGGGCGACTTCATGATGAAGGTTGCCCAAAACACATTAAAAGAAGTAGATCTGATTCTTTTTATGATCAATGCTGAAGAAGGATATGGCCGTGGTGATGAATTTATTATTGAGAGATTAAAACAAACGAAAACACCAGTTTTCCTGATTATTAATAAAATTGATCAAATACATCCCGATCAGCTTTTACCTTTAATAGAACAATATAAAAAATTATATCCTTTTCAAGAAATTGTTCCAATTTCTGCATTGCAAGGAAACAATATTGAAACATTGTTAAGGCAAATTGAAGAGGTATTACCTGAAGGACCACAGTATTATCCTGAGGATCAAGTAACAGATCATCCAGAGCGTTTTATTATCACAGAATTAATTCGTGAGAAAGTACTTCATTTAACAAGAGAAGAAATTCCTCATTCGATAGCAGTCGTAATGGATACGCTTGAAAGACGGGAAAATAATCAAGCGATATATGTCGGAGCAACAATCATTGTTGAACGCGATTCACAAAAGGGAATTGTTATTGGTAAAAAAGGCAGCATGTTAAAAGAAGTAGGAAAACGAGCAAGAGTTGATATTGAGGCATTACTTGGTTCTAAAGTTTATTTAGAACTATGGGTAAAGGTTCAAAAAGATTGGCGAAATAAAGCATCACAACTACGTGATTATGGATTTAGAGAAGATGAATACTAAGTATCTAATGTTGCGTTATTAGGATGACAAAGAATTTTGTTAGTAACTAAATTATCAATAAAAAAATTAACAAATATTGTTTGACATGAATTGGAGAAGAGAAGGTCAAGATAACTATAAAGAAATTGGATAGATGTTTGCTAGTCTTAACTACTGAAAGGTGGGGTTTATATGTTGGATTTTACCTGGAAAGTGTTTTCGCAAACAGGTAGTATTGATACGTATCTTCTTTTTAAAGAATTAGAAAAGGAGAATGATGACGGACCCGATTCTCAAGATGATGAACTAGCTGAAATGGATTTTCCAATTTTTTGATCTTGCCTGAACCTTGGAAGGTGAGGGAGATTTTGCTTCAAAAATGTGAAGGCATTGTAATACGTTCAACGGATTACGGTGAAACAAACAAAATTATCACTATATATACTCGAGAACTCGGAAAAGTTGGGGTTATGGCAAGAGGCGCTAAAAAACCAAATAGTCGCCTTACGTCCATTACCCAACTTTTTACGTATGGAATATTTTTATTTCAGAAATCAACTGGATTAGGCAGTCTTCAGCAAGGTGAAACAATCTATTCATTAAGAAGTATTCGTGAGGATATCTTTCTAACTGCATACGCATCATACATAGTGGAATTACTAGATAAAAGCACAGAAAACTTTGAGAAAAATCCATTTTTATTTGAATTACTTAAGCAGACACTTCACTATTTAGACGAAGATGTTGATCCAGATATCTTACTTAATATTTTTGAAATGAAAATGCTAAGTGTTCTAGGGCTTCATCCACAACTTGATGGTTGTGTAGTATGTGGACATAAAGATGGGACATTTCACTTTTCAATTCGAGAAGGTGGATTTTTGTGTCATAGATGTTTTGAACAAGATCCTTACAGATTGCCTATTTCACAGATGACAGTTAAATTATTACGTTTATTTTATTATTTTGATTTAAAACGTTTAGGTAACATTTCAGTTAAGCCTGAAACGAAAAAGGAGCTTAAAACTGTCATCGAAGCTTATTATCAGGAGTATTCAGGACTTACGATAAAATCGAAACGATTTTTAGATCAATTGGATAATTTAAAAGGAAAGCTATAATAATTCTATACAGAAAAGAAAGTTGAATTAAGAGTAGTTCTGATTACTAATCCTATATGGATTCAGGATTAATATGTATTTGTCCTAGGATTATTAATTAACATATGTTATCAAAAGTTGACATCTGTCTATTTTTCGCTTAATATGCAAATATAATATAACATTTATGCGTTGAAGGAAAAGAGTACTTACGATAGCCAAGTGTAAGCGACCTTAGGATGGTGTGAGCTAAGGGTTGGTTCGTAACGAAAGGCATTCTGGAGCAATTATTTAAAGTGGCTTTTCATTTTTGTGATAAGCAATTAGGGTGGAACCGCGGGTATGCTCTCGTCCCTATGTCAATTATTTTGGCATAGGGACGAGAGCTTTTTGTATTTAACCCTTGCAATGACATGCAGTAAATCCCTTTGACATTATAGGAGACTAGTAGGAAATACCTGTAAAGATCCAAGGACAGTACGTCCAAGTCAAGCAAAGTCACAGCAGGGCTTTCTTAGCGTAAGTCTTGCTTTACAAAATATATAAGGAGGAATGTGTTTATGAACATTCAAGAAATGATTTTAACGCTGCAAAAACATTGGTCAGACCAAGGCTGTATATTAATGCAAGCGTATGATACAGAAAAAGGTGCGGGTACGATGAGTCCGTATACATTTTTAAGAAGTATTGGACCTGAGCCTTGGAATGTAGCATATGTTGAACCTTCAAGAAGACCTGCAGATGGACGTTATGGAGAAAATCCAAACAGACTCTATCAGCATCACCAATTCCAAGTAATAATGAAGCCTTCTCCAGATAATATTCAAGAACTATATTTAGATTCTTTACGTGCCTTAGGTATTAATCCATTAGAGCATGATATTCGTTTTGTTGAAGATAACTGGGAAAATCCTTCACTTGGTTGTGCTGGTTTAGGTTGGGAAGTATGGCTTGATGGAATGGAAATTACACAATTCACCTATTTTCAACAAGTTGGCGGATTAGAATGTAAACCTGTCTCAGCTGAAATTACATATGGGATTGAGAGGCTAGCTTCATATATTCAAGATAAAGAAAATGTGTTTGATTTAGAATGGACAGATGGTTTTACTGTTCGTGATATTTTCTTAATGCCTGAATACGAGCATTCAAAATATACCTTTGAAACATCTGATACTGATATGCTGTTTCATCTATTTTCAACGTATGAAAAAGAAGCGAATCGTCAAATGGATGAAGGTCTTGTCCATCCAGCATATGACTATGTCTTAAAATGCTCTCATACGTTTAATTTACTTGATGCGAAAGGTGCTATTTCTGTTACAGAGCGAACAGGATATATTGGACGTGTTCGTAATTTAGCCAGAAAAGTAGCTAAAACATTTTATGATGAAAGAGAAAAACTTGGTTTTCCAATGTTAATTAAGGAAGGAGAGGCGCAAGATGAGTAATCAGGATTTATTGATTGAAATAGGATTAGAAGAAATTCCTGCACAGTATGTAACAGATGCAATGAATCAGTTTGCTGAGAAGCTTTCAAACTGGTTAGAAGATAAACAACTTGCTTTCGGAGCAGTTAAAACTTTTTCAACACCACGAAGACTTGCTGTTTTAATAAAAGATGTAGCCGAAAAACAACCTGATATCGAAGAAGAGGCAAAAGGCCCCGCTAAAAAAATTGCATTAGACCAAGAAGGAAATTGGTCAAAAGCAGCGATAGGTTTTACAAAAGGTCAAGGAGCAACAGTTGACGATATTTACTTTAAAGAAATAAATGGTGTTGAATATGCACATGTGCAAAAATTCATTAAAGGCCAGGAATCTAAAACACTTTTAACAGATATACGCGGATTGATAACTGGCTTAAGCTTTCCTAAAAACATGCGTTGGGGCAGTCAGGAAATGCGTTATATTCGACCGATTAAATGGATTGTTGCCTTATTCGGTAATGATGTTATACCGTTTGAAATCGCAGGAGTGACAACAAACTCACATAGCTATGGCCATCGCTTTTTAGGTAAGAAAGTTGAAATTTCTGCACCGGCATTATATGAAGCCGTACTATTAGAACAATTCGTTTTAGCTGATCCTGTAAAACGTAAAGAAGCGATTACTACTCAGTTGAATGATTTTGAAAATGAACAAAATTGGGTTATTCCTGTTGACGAGGAGCTGCTCGAAGAAGTAAATAATCTTGTCGAGTATCCAATGGCACTTTTCGGAAAATTTGAAGAAGATTATTTATCTTTACCAGATGAAGTATTAGTTACAACAATGAAAGAACACCAACGCTACTTCCCGGTTCGAAATCAAAAGGGAGAGCTACAGCCATTTTTTGTTACAGTACGTAATGGTGACCATAATCATCTTGAAAATGTTGCAAAAGGGAATGAAAAAGTGTTACGTGCTAGATTATCTGATGCAAATTTCTTCTATAAAGAAGATCAAAAGTTGAAGATTGAAAATGCTGTATTAAAATTAGATAAAATTGTATTCCATGAAGAATTAGGTACTCTTGGAGAGAAAGTTAAACGTATTGTAAAGCTATCCCGTTTATTAGCGGATAAAATTCATGCAAGTAACGATGAAAAGAATAGTATAGAACGTGCAGCAACTATTTGTAAATTCGATTTAGTAACAAATATGGTATATGAATTTCCTGAACTCCAAGGGAAAATTGGAGAAAAATATGCACGAATTAGTGGTGAAGAAGAAGCGGTTTCTGTTGCAATTAATGAACATTATATGCCTCGTCACGCTGATGATGCAGCACCAGCATCAACGGTTGGAGCTGTAGTAGCACTCGCCGATAAGCTCGACACGATTGTTGGATTCTTTGCAATCGGTAAAATCCCAACAGGATCACAAGATCCTTATGCACTAAGGAGACAAGCGAGCGGTATTGTTCAGATCCTACTATCAAAGAAATGGGAGCTAGAATTACCTGAGTTGTTTAAAATAGCACTTGATTTATATATCGATAAAGAGGCAGCTGAAACAAAGCAAGAATTGCTTACTTTCTTTAAACAACGCTTAAAATACTTATTAGCAGAAAATAATATTCGCTATGATTTAATTGATGCAGTCCTGGAATCATCTGTAATAGAAGCTACGTCATTAGTTGAGCGTGCAAAAGTACTTGAGTCTGCATCTGAACAGGCAGAATTTAAAGAAACGATTGAAGCTTTAGCCCGTGTCATGAATATAGCTAAAAAAGGAAATGATCAAGAGATAAATGAACAGTTATTTGAAACTGAGCTTGAAAAATCTCTTTATGATGCTTATGTTCAAGCAACAGATAACATCAATTCAGCAGACAGTGAAGCTAAAGTATATTCTGTATTAGCAGGGTTAAAGGATGTTATTAACAATTACTTTGATCAAACAATGGTTATGTGTGAAGATGAGAAGTTGAGAGCAAATCGATTAGCACAAATGGTCAAGCTTTCCTCGCTAATTGAATCATTCGCCAAAATGAACATTATCTTAGTAAAATAACCTGTTTATATACTTGATAAACAATGTTAAAGGGTCTGACCATTTATAGTCAGCCCTTTTCTTATAATGAGATTTGAAATAATTTGCTTTTCAAATTGATATTAAAGTATATAATAATTTTATATAGTATAACCTATTTTGTTATATGTGTAAGAATTATCTATTACATACTACCCGAAATGTATGTATCATTATCAGAGCATCGTGTGTAAAACAATTATGAATAAATAGGAACATGTGTCCAAGTATTTTTTAAAAGTGTAATGTAGAAAGAGCAAGGTGGTGAGTAAAATCGAGCTCAATAAACGGCAAGAACAAATTGTAGAAATTGTAAAAGAAAATGGTCCAATTACAGGGGAACAAATTGCTGATCATCTTCATTTAACAAGAGCAACGCTTCGGCCTGATTTAGCTATTTTAACAATGGCTGGCTTTTTAGAAGCTAGACCACGTGTTGGTTATTACTATACCGGCAAACAAGATACGCAGCTTTTAGCAGAAGAGCTAAAAAAACTACAAGTTAAGGATCATCAATCCATTCCAATTGTAGTAAGTGTAAATGTTTCTGTGTATGATGCAATTTGTACCATGTTTTTAGAAGATGTAGGGACATTGTTTGTAGTTGATGATCAAACTTACTTAGTCGGTGTACTCTCACGAAAAGATTTATTACGAGCTAGTTTAGGTAAGCAAGATCTTACTTCGATTCCTGTAAATATTATTATGACGAGAATGCCTAACATTACTACTTGTCGACAAGATGATCTCATTGTTGATGTTGCAAATGCTCTCATTGATAAGCAAATTGATGCATTACCAGTTGTTAAAGACACAGGTAATGGATTTGAAGTAATAGGGAGAATAACAAAGACAAACATGACAAAAATCTTAGTAAGTTTTGCTAATGATGTATGAGCTAAGTAAATAGAAATGGGGATAGAAATATGAGTTACCGATTGATGTATGTTGTTTCAGATTCTGTGGGCGAAACTGCTGAGCTAGTTGTCAAAGCAGCTGCTAGTCAATTTAATGGAGCTTCAGCAAATACAAAAATTAAACGAATTCCATATGTAGAAGATAAGGGTACCATTATAGAAGTAATATCATTAGCAAAAAAGGAACAAGCAATTATTTGCTTTACACTTGTCGTGCCGGAGCTAAGAGACTTCTTAATTGAAGAAGCGACTAAACAAGGGGTCGTATATTACGATATCATCGGACCGTTAATTGATAAAATGGAAACATCCTATGGAATTACGGCTAAATATGAACCTGGCAGAGTTCGCAAACTTGATGATGATTACTTCAAAAAGGTTGAAGCAATTGAGTTTGCCGTTAAATATGATGATGGACGCGATCCACGGGGAATATTAAAAGCTGATATTGTATTAATTGGTGTGTCAAGAACATCAAAAACACCTTTGTCTCAATATCTGGCACATAAACGCTTTAAAGTCGCTAATGTACCAATTGTTCCAGAGGTTGAGCCACCTGAGGAATTATATAAGGTTTCTGCACAAAAGTGTATTGGATTAAGGATTAGCCCAGATAAACTCAATCATATTCGCAGAGAAAGATTAAAATCATTGGGTCTAAATGATGAAGCGTTTTATGCAAATATTGATCGAATAAAAGAAGAGCTGGATTATTTTGATAAGATTGTTGAAAAAATCGGCTGCCATGTTGTTGATGTTTCCAATAAAGCTGTAGAGGAAACAGCTAATATTATTGCAAATTTCATGAATAAACAAAATTAATATCATATAAATAATATGAGGATGCTCATTGAGACATCCTCTTTTATTAATGTTTTTATCTGGAATGAAATGTTATTTTCTTATGTATAAAAATAATAGATATTTACTTAACTTTGTATTATAATAAAAAATTGTGATAAAAAATAAATTTTTTAGGTTTAGATCTTGACATGTAGGAATAAACTATTTATTGGAAACTGTCAAGATATTTAACAAAAAAAAAATCGACAAAAGGATTTCATGATGTTTCTCTCGAATATTTAGTATCTAACAAGTTTTTAGAAGGATTCTGTCGGAGTGATGTAGAATAGAAAAATATGAAGCAAAAACAATGAAAATATATGTCGATGCGGATGCTTGTCCTGTTAAACAAGAAATAATGGATATAGCTAGCAACCACAACATTGATGTTATCTTTGTTGCCTCTTATAACCATACATCCACTAATACATATGGAGGTAAATGGATCTTTGTTGATACTGGAAAGGAAGAGGCTGATTTATACATAGTCAACCATGTTCAAAAAAATGATCTAGTTATTTCGCAGGATATAGGATTAGCTGGTCTGTTGTTAAAAAAAGGGGTTATTGTCATCACTCCTAGGGGAAAACAATATACAGAAGCTAATATTGATACAGCACTTCAATTCAGATATTTATCAGCAATGGAAAGGCGAAGTGGCAAGTATACAAAAGGTCCTAAAAAATTCACGGAAGAGGATACTATAAATTTTATCACATCATTGAAAAAAAATTTGTCGAATGATGCAGGAGATTCTAATTAAATCTCGAATATCTTTAACACGGAGTTGTTAGCATGGGAAATCGAATTCCCGAGGAATTAATCGAAAAAATTCAAAGAACTTCTGACATTGTTGACGTTATAAGTGAATATGTTCAATTGAAGAAACAAGGTCGTAACTATTTTGGCTTATGTCCATTCCATGGTGAAAAATCACCTTCGTTCTCGGTTTCGGCTGATAAACAAATTTTTCACTGTTTCGGATGTGGTGCAGGTGGAAACGTATTTTCATTTCTCATGCAGCATGAAGGTTTTTCATTTATTGAAGCTGCTCAATTTTTAGCAGATAAAGCAAGTATTGATTTGCCGGCAATGAGCCCAACTACTTCAGTAAACACTGTTTCTAAAGATGCTGAGAAAATGATAGAAGCTCATGAGCTATTAAAGAAATTTTACCATCATTTGCTAGTGAATACAAAAGAGGGTCAAAAAGCTTTAGACTATTTATTAAACCGAGGTTTCACTAAGGAAATAATCGATCAATTTGAAATAGGTTATGCTTTAGATTCATGGGACTTCATAACAAAGTTTTTAATAAAAAGAGGATTTGACCCGCATATGATGGAGGAAGCTGGTCTGTTGGTCAAAAAGAGCAATTCCGATGAATATTTTGATCGATTTCGTAATCGGATCATGTTTCCGATCAATGATCATAACGGATTGCCTATTGCATTTTCAGGCAGAGTGCTAGGAGATGAAAAACCAAAGTATTTAAACAGCCCAGAGACAAAAATCTTTAATAAAAGCAAATTGCTTTATAATTTTCATCGGGCAAGAGTACATATACGAAAGAATCAACAAGTTATTCTTTTTGAAGGCTTTGCAGATGTTATTTCTTCAGTTAAATCTGGAGTTGAACAGTCCATTGCATCTATGGGTACTTCTTTAACCGAAGATCAAGCGAAAATTATCCGTAGAAATGCTTCAGAAGTAGTTATTTGCTATGACTCGGACTCAGCTGGTATTGAGGCAACAATTAGAGCTTCAAAAACATTGCTAGATGCAGGATGCAAAATTAATGTGGCAATGATTCCAGATGGATTAGACCCTGATGACTACATCAAAAAATTTGGTTCAGAGAAATTTAGAAATGATGTAATAGGGGCAAGCGTATCTTTAATGACATTTAAGATGAACTACTTTCGCCGAGGAAAGAATCTCCAAAACGAAGGAGAAAGGCTTCAGTATATCGAAAATGTTATTACTGAGCTTAGCAAATTAACAAATGCTATTGAAAAAGAAATTTATTTAAAACAACTTTCAAAAGAATTCGAGCTTTCCCTAGATGTCCTGAATGAACAGCTTCACCAAAAAGAAAAACAATCACATAACAAAAAGGCTCCACAACAACAAAAGGCAACCAACGAACAACACAGGAAAAGAGTACCTATTCAATCGAATAGATTATTACCGGCATTTCATACCGCTGAACGAATGTTGATCGCTCATATGCTAAGAAGTAAAGATTTTGCAGAAAAAGTGCTTGAAAGACTTGGACTTCAATTCAATATTGAGGAACATAAAGCAATCGTAACTTATTTATATGGTTTTTATGAAGAAGGAAATGAAGAGAGTGTAAGTTCTTTTCTTTCAAGGCTGCCAAATCCAGAGCTACAACATATTGTATCCAACATTGCGATGATCCAGATAAACCCTGAAGTTAGTGAACAAGAACTAGCAGATTACATAAAACAGGTGTTGAATCATCAAAAAATGTTAATGATAAAAGATAAAGAAGCTGAAAAAATAGAAGCTGAAAGAAAAAAGCAATATAAAGAAGCAGCTCAAATTGCAATGGAAATAATGCGCTTAAAACAATCAATGAAAGAACTAAGCTGAAGATGAAATACAAGTGTGTTTTAAGATGTGTACTGCGTGTAAATAAAAAGCAGCAAACACATTTTCCTATAAATTAGGAATATAACCGCTAAACAGTAATCCGATGGCTTATCTTAACATGTGATAAGTTTGGAAGGAGGGGATCCTATGGCTGATAAACAAACCCATGAATCTGAAGTAACCTTTGAACAGGTGAAAGATCAGTTAACTGAAATTGGGAAAAAACGAGGAGTTTTGACATATGAAGAAATAGCAGAACGTATGGCTAACTTTGAGATTGAATCAGACCAAATGGATGAGTATTATGAATTTTTAGGTGAACAAGGGATTGAATTGATTGGTGAAGCTGGTGAAACAGAAGATCCAAACGTTAAAGAACTTGCCAAGGAAGAAGAGTTCGATTTGAACGATCTTAGCGTTCCTCCTGGTGTAAAAATAAATGATCCTGTTCGTATGTACTTAAAGGAAATAGGGCGTGTTGACCTTTTATCAGCAGATGAAGAGATTCAACTTGCAAATCGTATTGAAGATGGTGATGAAGAAGCAAAACGCAGACTAGCTGAAGCAAATCTTCGCCTCGTCGTTAGTATTGCTAAACGCTATGTAGGAAGAGGCATGTTATTCCTTGATTTAATTCAAGAAGGTAATATGGGTTTAATGAAGGCCGTAGAAAAATTTGATTACCGAAAAGGTTTCAAATTTAGTACGTATGCTACTTGGTGGATCCGACAAGCGATCACACGTGCAATTGCAGACCAAGCACGTACAATTCGTATCCCTGTTCATATGGTTGAAACAATTAACAAATTAATTAGAGTACAACGTCAATTACTACAAGACTTAGGTCGCGAACCAACGCCAGAGGAAATTGGTGAAGATATGGAATTAACGCCTGATAAGGTAAGAGAAATCTTAAAGATTGCTCAAGAGCCAGTATCTTTAGAAACACCAATTGGTGAAGAAGATGATTCTCATTTAGGTGATTTTATCGAAGACCAAGATGCAACTTCTCCTTCAGAACATGCTGCATATGAATTATTAAAAGAACAGCTTGAAGATGTTTTGGATACACTAACAGATCGTGAAGAAAATGTATTACGTCTTCGCTTCGGATTAGATGACGGCAGAACAAGAACTCTTGAAGAGGTTGGAAAAGTCTTCGGTGTTACACGTGAACGTATTCGTCAAATTGAAGCAAAAGCACTACGTAAGTTACGTCATCCAAGTCGTAGTAAACGTCTTAAGGATTTTCTAGAATAGTATGAGGCGGACAACTTTGTCCGTCTTTTTATTAGAAAAAAGGATGACGTTAAGATGAACAATGAGAAAAAAAACATTATCATAAAAGAACTTTATTATTGGAAAGATAATAAACTTCTTCCAGAAACCTATTGTGATTTTTTGTTAGCACTTTATACTGAAGGTCATCAGGAAGATGAAGTATTAACTACTCAGAAAAACCAAGCTAGGAAAAGGATAACTAACGGCCAATTCCTCTTATATAGCATGTTACTTGTTTTTCTGCTAGCGATGCTTCTTGTCATATATTTTACTGAATTGTCTTTCCTTTTGCAAATAGCCCTAATAAGTTTTTGTCTCATATCTTCAATTGTTGTCACCGCTTACTTTATAAGAAAAAAAGCACTTTTTCAAGTGCCTTTAAGTGTAACTTTAATAGAATTGTTAATTTCTTCATTAATCATAGTTGAGAATGTTACAATTGGAGATCGCTTATGGATTGGGTTAATAATAATTTTGAATTGTTTATTGTGGATCATTTTAGGTAGAGTTTATCACGTATTATATTTGTTAATTAGTGGAATAGTAGGATTGGTTATCCTTATATTGACGATTATCACTTGAAATCAATATTATAATGAAATGTCAATAGGTTAAAATGGTAATTTCATACTCTTTGCTTATTTTTTGTCTAAAGTGTGAAAAACATGGAGATCTTTTAAGATAACTCTTTTACTTATTGTAAAATTACAGTAAAATAGAGATTGTTTACAAATAAAACGTACTTATTTGTGTTTATCCCGCAGTAACGAGCAGTTAAACCTAAAAAAAGTAAGCGCTACTAATTACATATAATAGTAATAGCTGCTTGTTTTAATTATTCATTAGTAGGATATAAAACCTGACTAATGAAGATTTACTTATTTACATAAGGGAGGTTACATGATGAATCGCAATCCACTTATACCATTTTTATTAATCGCTGTTCTAGGAATCGGCCTTATGTTCCTTTTATCCTTTAAAGGTCTTGGCGATCATGAAAAGTTAGCTAAAGGTGATGAAGAACCAAAAGCAGGTGATGTTGCAAATGCTAAACCTGAAGATATCTATAACCAAAGCTGTGTTTCATGCCATGGCCAAAACTATGAAGGTGGAGCAGGTCCTTCACTTGTAGGTGTTGGAGACAAAATCGGCAAGGATGGAATCAAAGAAACCATTAAATCTGGTAAAGGTATCATGCCACCTGGTTTAGTTCCAGACGAGAAACTTGATGAAATGGCTGAATGGGTATCACAAATTAAATAATTTAAAGCAATAGCACCTATTTAGTTTTTGTATTCATGGGACAAACTATGAATAGAAAGTGTTTTTAGATTTACATTCTAATTGTTTGGCTAAACACTAAAAATAGTAAGAATTGATACGTCAATCATAATTCCTACATTTATAGTGCTTCTGAGTGATAGACAGCTTGGTTGCTGGAGCTAGTCACAAAAATTAACTTCAAAAAGTTAGAGCGATATATCTATCCAATAAAAAAGTCCTTTGCATCTGTAAAGGACTTTTTTTATACTAAAGTAGGATTATAAATGATCTTTAATAAAGGCTCTTTTCTAAAAGATTGTTGTTTTATAAATAGTTTTTGTGTAAATACATTGATAAGTTGATTGGAACGGATATGCGAGACTCCTGCGGGAGCAGCGTGACAGGTGAGACCCCTCAGGCGCAAGGCGCTAAAAAAGTCTCACCGCACGCCACGCGGAAAGCGAGCAGCCTGGAGCAGAAATCAACTACTCTGGTTCTTTGTAAAAAGCAACAAAGTGTTTACGAAAAAAGCCTTAATAAATAAAGAAATTGTGGTGACAACATGAATGAAATGAACTTATCGAAAAGACTGGAGACAGTTGCAAGTTACATACCTAAAGATGCGATATTAGCTGATATTGGATCTGACCATGCCTATCTGCCTTGCTATTCGATCTTACAAGGTGTAGCGAAGAGTGCAATTGCCGGGGAAATTACAGAAGGACCTTTTCTATCAGCTAAAAGCCAAGTAATGAAATGTGAACTATCAGATGTCATATCTGTTCGTCAAGGTGACGGACTATCTGTTATAGAAGATAGTGAAGTAATTGACTGTATAACAATTGCTGGAATGGGTGGAGGACTCATAAAAAAAATATTGGATGAAGGCAAGGGGAAGTTAACTCATGTCAAGCGTCTAATATTACAACCGAATATACATGCTATCTATATCAGACAATGGTTACTTGAAAATGGCTGGGAATTAATTGATGAAGAAATTATCGAAGAGGATCATAAAATTTATGAAATTCTTGTTGCTGAAAAAGGGGAACCTATGCAGCCTTATCAAACCGTTTCTTTACAAACAGGGTTATTGTTAGGACCACATTTAATAAAGAAAAAATCTGATATTTTCAGCGGGAAATGGACACAGGAATGTAGACATTGGAAAACCATTCTCGAACAGCTTGAGGCAGCTGGTCATACGTATGAAAACAATGAAAAATTCAGGGAATTAGAAAATCAAATAAAGCTAGTTGAGGAGGTTTTGTAGTATGAAAAAAATCCCTAACGGCTTTCAAGTTATTCAATTATTTGAACAGTTTTCGCCCAAAGCATATGCTGTAGAAGGAGACAAGATTGGACTTCAAATCGGCAGTTTAAACAAGGAAATACATAACGTAATGATTACATTAGATGTAACTGAATTGGTTATTGACGAAGCAATCGAAATGGATGTGGATTTGATAATTGCCCATCATCCACCAATTTTTCGACCAATAAAAAAACTCTCTACGGATTCTACCTATGGAAGAATGTTAGAAAAATGTATAAAGCATGATATTGCTGTTTATGCAGCACACACAAATTTAGATGTTGCAAATGGCGGCGTAAATGACTTGCTTGCAGAAGCATTAGAACTTACGAACCTTGAAGTCCTTATACCAACATATGAGGAAAGGCTAAAAAAATTAGTTGTATTCGTACCTATAAATCATGAAAAAGAAGTGAGAGAAGCTCTTGGGAATGCTGGTGCTGGGCATATTGGAAATTATAGTCATTGTACCTATTCTGCAAAAGGAGAAGGCAGTTTTTTACCTTTAGATGGTTCAGCTCCATATATCGGACAAAAGGGGCGGCTTGAATTTGTTGAAGAAGCAAGAATTGAGACCATTTTTGCGGAGTCAATTCAAAAAAAGATTGTACAAGCAATGATTAAGGCACACCCTTATGAAGAAGTTGCCTATGATATTTATTCTCTTGATCAATCAGGTACATCATTAGGATTAGGGAGAATTGGAAAACTTAAGAAAGAAATCACTCTTCAGGCATTTGCCGAGCAAACAAAACAAGCTTTAAACGTTGAGCGTGTAAGAATGGTGGGAGATCCAACTTCTCTTGTCAAGAAGGTTGCTGTTTTAGGCGGAGATGGGAATAAATATATCCATCAGGCGAAATTAAAGGGTGCAGATGTTTATGTAACTGGAGACTTATATTTTCACGTTGCACATGATGCATTAATGGTTGGTTTAAATGTCATTGATCCAGGTCATCATGTTGAGAAGGTAATGATAGCAGGTGTATCTTCAAAATTAGGTGCAATGTGTGAAGAGAAAAACTTTAATGTCCATGTATTCGGCTCAACTGTCGATACAAATCCGTTTAAGTTTGTATAAAACAAAAAGCCCATCTCAGCATAGCTGAAAATGGGCTTTTCGCTTAGTTTTTTATCTTAATCTTAGGAAGAATTTTAGATAAAGGGATATAGGAATTTTTTTCCCAAGTTGACTCGTCATCTGGGTTGTATTGCTCCAGAAACTGAATCACTTTTTTAGTAATTGGTGTTGGTGTTGAAGCACCAGCTGTTACTGCTACTGTTTTTACACCTTTTAGCCATTCAAGATTAAGCTCGCTTAAGTCAGAAATACGATAAGCTGTTGTTCCTGCAATTTCCTCTGATACTTGTGCGAGTCGATTAGAGTTATTGCTTTTTGGGTCCCCGACAACGATCGTTAAATCTGCTTCCTTTGCTTGCTCAGCAACTGCTTCTTGGCGAACTTGGGTTGCTAAGCAAATTTCGCGATGCACTTCAACATGTGGATATTTTTCTTGCACTATTTTCATGATATCGGCAACATCCCATTGACTCATCGTTGTTTGGTTTGTAACAATAATTTTTTCATTCTCAATATTTAATTGACGGACATCTTCAACAGATTCAACAAGGTGAACGATATCAGGCGCTACTCCTACAGCACCTTCTGGCTCGGGATGTCCTTTTTTACCTATATAGATAATATGATAACCCTGCGCATTTTTTTCGCGTATAAGGTCGTGTGTTTTTGTAACATCTGGGCAAGTAGCATCAATTGTTACAAGTCCTTTTTCCTTCGCAATTCTTCTAACCTCTGGTGAAACTCCATGAGCAGTAAATACAATCGTTCCTGTATCGACCTTGTCAAGGATATCTAAACGATTTTTACCATCAAGTGTAATGATGCCGTCTTCTTCAAATGCATCTGTCACATGTTTATTATGAACAATCATACCTAGAATGTAGATTGGCCTTGGTAATGATTTATCTAATGCAGCGTTTTTGGCAATAACCATTGCGTCAACCACGCCATAGCAATATCCGCGTGGAGCGATTTTAATAACATCCATTGCTTTGCCTCCTTAAGAGTTCGAATAGAAAATGAGAAGAAGTTCAATGGTTAAAGACTATGATACTTCGTCCCATTTCACAATGAAAAAAGCCGCAAAACGGCTCTTTACTCTCAGAATCTCTTAATATTATAACGAAGTTTAGGGGAGAATACAAAGGAGAAAATTAGATATACAACTTCGGTACTGATCTTTTACGTGTTGTTGTATGTTTCTTACCTACATGTGTTGATTTCAATTCTGCTTGCGAAGAACTTTGTTCATGATCAAGCGAGGATTCTTGTTCTTTGTGTTGTTGTTTTTTTTGTGTAATGTTCTGATCTGTGGTGCTATTAGTATTTACTTCGGCTGATTCGGCAGTATCCTCAACAGCAGTTTCACCATCACTACTATCGCTATTTTTTAATTCGCGATAGATCTTTAACATTGCGGGCAAATTTTTCACTAATGGGCCATATTGTTGAACCATCGGGGTTACTTGCTGTGCCATTCCCAGTACCTTTTGAACATTACCAAGCATACCTGAAATATTTGCGGGATTTGCTAAACCTTGTAGTGCACCAGTGGCTCTTGAAGCACCTGTTGCTCCTTGTATAATTCCTTGCGAATTTATTGCGCCTCCTGCACCTTGACCGCCAGGAATAATGCGAGAAAGTAAACCTTTTATTCCTCCGCTGCCTCTTACAGGCATCTGTGAACCAAATTGTCCACGACCCATATTCGGTCCACGAAACGCACCTTGAAATGGTTGTCGTCTCATTGGGATTTGACCTTGCTGAGGAAAGAAACCTCTAGAATTTATAGGAGGCATCGGTCTTTGTTGAAACATAAAAATTCCTCCTTTCAAAATAAGATACCCTAGTTATAAACTATGCAGGAGAATCAATATTGGTTTCCAAATATTTGTCTTACTTAAACGTGCAGTATTTTCTAAACATAAATTCTACACTGCAGGAATTTCCCGTAAAGTCAGATGAAGAGCGTGGCGTACGATAGACAAAAACGATAAAATCAGCAATCCCAGTGCGTATAAATCAAGCTTTATTTGAATTATTTCTTGATTCGGTTATAATGTAATGATGGATTGATAAAGTAAACTAATTATGTACATTGTCAATGCTTTATCTAAAAGGAGATGATACGGATGGAACAAACAAAATTTGAGCGTTTTTCATTAAAACCATTTATTATAGAAGCAATATCAAAGGAATTACGTTTTTTTGAGCCTACTGAAATACAAGAAAGATTAATACCGTCTATTTTAAGAGGCGAGAGTGCAATTGGGCAATCGCAAACAGGTACAGGAAAAACGCATGCTTATTTACTTCCTTTATTAGACAAGATTGAACCAGAACGTAAAGAAGTACAAGTTGTTATTACAGCACCTACAAGGGAATTAGCGACACAAATTTACAACGAAGTAGTTAAGGTTATCGCATTTTCAAAAGAAGAAATAACTGCTAAATGCTTTATTGGCGGGACGGATAAACAACGTGCCATTGAAAAGCTAAAGACCCAACCACAAATTGTTGTCGGGACACCAGGAAGAATAAACGATTTAGTAAAGGTACAAGCATTAATTGTTAATAAAGTTCGTGCTTTTGTAGTGGATGAAGCAGATTTAATGCTTGATATGGGTTTCATTAAAGAAGTGGACATGATCGCAAGTCAAATGCCGGATAATTTACAAATCCTCGTATTTTCTGCGACCATTCCTGAAAAATTAAAACCGTTTTTAAAGAAATATTTAGAAAATCCAAAGTTTACACATGTAGCGCCTAAACAAGCAACTGCAGCAAAGATTGAACATGTGCTTGTTCCTAGTAGACATCGTGACAAGACAAACCTAGTTTATGAAATGCTACTATCATTCAATCCTTACTTAGCAATCGTATTTACAAATACAAAAAAGAAAGCTGATGAAGTAGCTGATGCACTTCTTGAAAAAGGATTAAAGGTTGGTAGAATACACGGTGATTTAACTCCTCGTGATCGAAAAAAAATGATGAAGCAAATCAATGACTTAGAATTTCAATATGTTGTAGCAACAGACCTTGCTGCACGAGGTATCGATATAAAAGGTGTAAGTCATGTTATTAACTTTGAAATTCCTACAACAGAATTAGATTTTTATATACATCGCGTAGGAAGAACAGCACGTGCTGGCAGTTCAGGAATTGCAATAACCTTATTTGAACCTTCTGATGAAGATGCATTAAATAAATTAGAAGCTCTTGGGATTGAATTTATTAATCGAGATTTTGTTGGGGGAGAATGGAAGGATATTGAAGACCGCAAGCGTAGACAAAAAAGAAAAAGAGTTGCGGATGAAGTAGATGCTATTGCAAAAAGCATTGTACAAAAACCTAAAAAAGTTAAACCTGGATATAAAAAGAAAATGAATAGGGAAATAGAACAATTTAAAAAGAGAAAGAGAAGAATTGAAAAGAAAAGTAAGTAGGGGGAAGATGGATGCTTAAAATTGGATCACATGTATCGATGAGCGGTAAAAAAATGCTTTTAGCAGCGAGTGAAGAAGCTGTATCATATGGTGCGAATACGTTTATGATTTATACCGGTGCTCCGCAAAATACGAGACGGAAAAACATTGAAGAATTGAATATTGAAGCTGGACATGCACATATGAAGGAAAATGGCATCGATGAAATCGTCGTTCATGCACCATACATTATCAATATCGGTAATTCCATTAACCCAGCTACATTTGAACTAGGAGTTAACTTTTTGCGTTCAGAAATTGATCGGACGAAAAGCTTAGGTGCAAAACAAATCGTTCTACATCCAGGGGCACATGTTGGAGCAGGTGCAGAAGTTGGAATTAGTAAAATTATCGAAGGCTTAAATGAAGTACTTGAACGAGATCAAGATGTTCAAATTGCATTAGAGACGATGGCAGGAAAAGGTTCTGAATGTGGCCGTTCTTTTGACGAATTAGCAAAAATAATTGATGGAGTTACTCATAATCAACATTTATCGATTTGTTTTGATACATGTCATACCCATGACGCGGGTTATGATATTGTCAATAATTTTGATGGAGTATTAGAAGAGTTTGATTCAATTATTGGAATAGAACGATTAAAGGTTCTACACATCAATGATAGTAAAAATCCTATTGGTGCCAGTAAAGACCGCCATGAAAATATTGGATTTGGTCATATTGGGTTTGAAGCATTAAATAAGATCATTCACCATCCGACGTTAGCTCAAATACCAAAAATACTTGAAACTCCATTTGTAGGAGAGGATAAAAAATATAAAAAACCTCCATACAAATTTGAAATTAATATGTTTAAAGAAAAGACATTTGATGAAGGACTTTTAGAGAAGATTCTTAATCAATAGTTAGCAATAAGAACAAAGACAGCCTCATGAATGATTATGAGCTGTCTTTTTAATTATACTTTTTAAGTATTATTAGTTAGTGAATTTCTGGAAAATTTGATTTACTTGTTGAGCTGTTTGCGGAGAGGTAATGTTAGCAATTTTTGTTAGCAATTGTTTTCGTTCATTCATGTTAAAAATATTAATATTTTGACCATGCATGGCTTTTACAACTTCTGCGGCCTGAGCTCGACCAATTGTAACATTAAATTGTTTAGCATATTGCAGCAGTTCCTCAACCGAAATATTGTTAAGCTTCTGGTTAATGATTTTTTGAAATAAGATCATCTTCAAACCTCCTCTAAAACAATGTATGGAGGTTTAAATAAAATGTGCTATTCTTTAAATTAAAATAATTCCTTTACATATAACCTATTATTCTGTATAATTTTAATGTTGTAGATAACGTGGTTATCTGCTAGATGTAAATCGGAACCATTCTTAATTTTGTAAAGGGGACTCTCAATGAAGCATCCTATTATTGAAATGAAAAATGTAAACTTCACATATGAACGTCAAAGAGTTTTAGAGGACATTAATATAACGATTGAACAAGGTAGTTTTTTAGGGCTCGTTGGTCCAAATGGATCAGGGAAGACAACTTTATTAAAATGCTTGTTAGGTTTATTGAAACCTCAACAAGGTGAAATTAAGCTATTTGGACAGCCAATACAGAAATTCAAGAATTGGCATGAAATTGGTTTTGTTTCTCAAAAGGCCAATAGTTTTAACACTGGGTTTCCTGCATCTGTTTATGAAGTTGTTTCTAGCGGTTTGACATCTAAGATTGGCCTTTTTAAATTTATGAGCCAGCAAGACCGTCAAAATGTGATTCAAGCGATTGATGCAGTTGGATTAAGCAAGTTTTCCAAGCGGAATATTGGTGAGTTATCAGGAGGGCAGCAACAACGAGCATTTATAGCACGTGCGATTGTAAGCAATCCAAAGCTCTTAATTTTAGATGAGCCAACAGTTGGTGTTGACTCACAAACAGTACAAAACTTTTATGAAATGCTTGTACATTTGAATCGGGATTTAGGGATAACGTTAATCCTTGTTACCCATGATGTAGGGACAATTACCGATAAGGTATCACATGTAGCATGTATTAATAAACACTTACATTTTCATGGGCACGCGAAAGAATTTAATATATTAAAGGAAGAGGAGATGTCTGATTTTTATGGACATTCATTACATGTGTTAACACATGATCACTCCCATTAATGGAGGAAATAAATAATGTTAAGCAGTATTTTTGAATATGAGTTTTTACAAAATGCATTTTTATCAGGTATGTTAATTGGTGTAATTGCACCACTTTTAGGTGTTTTCATCGTAGTAAGAAGGATGTCTCTAATTGCAGATGCACTAAGCCATGTTACATTAGCAGGAATAGCCGCAAGTTTATTACTTGAAAAAAAAGTTTCAGCTTTTGTAGGGTTGAATCCTATTTATTTAGGCATGGCGTTTTCTGTAACGGGGTCTCTTTTTATAGAAAAGCTTCGAACAGTTTATAAGCATTATCAAGAATTAGCTATTCCAATTATATTATCTAGTGGTGTCGGAATAAGTGTCATTTTTATTTCGTTAGCTGACGGTTTTAATACCGACTTGTTTAGCTATTTATTTGGCAGTGTTAGTGCGGTAAGCCGTACAGATTTATATGTAATTTTTGGAATTGCGGTTATTGTCATTGGAATTATCTTTTTACTTTATAAAGAGCTGTTTTTGTTATCATTTGATGAAGAGCATGCAATTGCATCAGGTATTTATGCAAAATGGATTCATTTTATTTTCATCTTTATCGTAGCGCTAGTCATTGCTGGATCAATGAGAATTGTTGGGATCTTGCTCGTTTCGTCGTTAATGACCTTACCGGTTGCTGCTAGTATTCGTATTGCTAAAGGATTTAAACAAACCATTTTCTTTTCTGTGCTATTTGGTGAAATTTCTGTTATTATTGGATTATTCCTTGCTTATTATTTAGATTTAGCACCCGGTGGAACAATCGTCATTTTATCAGTGCTTATCCTTATATTAGCAATATTATGGACAAAAATAACAAAGGGGAAAGTTTCATGAACGTTCAAGAAGCTCTCGACTTATTAAAAGAAAAAGGTTATAAATATACAAATAAAAGAGAAGAAATGCTACAGCTTTTTGCTGATTATGACAAGTATTTAACAGCAAAAGATGTATTGGAGTCATTAAAGGATGATTATCCTGGTTTAAGCTTTGATACCATTTACAGAAATTTATCCTTATTTGCAGAATTAGGTATCTTTGAAATGACTGAGCTTTCTGGTGAAAAACATTTTAGATTTACTTGTGATACAACACATCATCATCATCATTTTATTTGTTTAAAGTGTGGAAAAACGAAAGAAATACCTGGTTGTCCAATGGGGAAATTAGAAGAAAACCTAACCGGATATGATATAAGCGGGCATAAATTCGAAGTATATGGGACTTGTCCGCAATGTCACTAAAAGGATCATTCTCAGTTCTCATGTTTTGATATGTGGTGCAATAGTGGTATTTACATTTTACATTATAATTAAGGCGCGAATTCAAAAATGAATTCACGCCTTTTTTTGAAATCAATTTATTCACTTTGTGATGCACCTTTTGATGAAAAACATCAGAAGAAAAGTTCTTTTCTAAATGGAGAAACCTCATTCAGATTAAGACAGGAAAATCCTTCATATTGCCACAAATTCTTATAAAAGATTTATTCCATCATTCCGCTTGTCTTACCTATAAAACTTTCGCTTCATACCATTGATTTACCCAATCTTTTGCTTCCAACCAATGATTAACGCGTATGACACCTTTTGGTATTGGGTCTTGATTATAAGGGGTATTAAATAAAATGACCGGAATTTGATGTTCTTCACAAATCATACAGGCATTATCATGCTTATCTTCAAAAAAGATTGAAATATTATTCTTTTTTACTGCTTCAAGTTTATTATGACTGCCAATCAGTTCAATATGATGATAAAAAAGTTCATTTTCTTTAAACCAATTATATGTAATATCTAGTAAGTGCTCTCTCCTAGCACTAATAAACAATAGTTGATGTTGATCTTTCCATTCATCTAAAACAGTTTTTGCATGCAAGGCTAGTGGGGAATCTTTATAAATAATTGGTTCATTTTCATCCATCCAAGTTATAAAGTCTGCTTCACTAATTTGTAAAACCTTTGTTAAATCATACTGCTTTAAATCCTCATATGTAAGAGTTTTATTAAATGATTTATTTAAATAAGGTACAAATGTTTTTGGATCAGTTATAGTACCATCGATATCAATTCCTAATCGCAACATGTATAATCTCTCCTTTGCTGAACTACTTTAAGTGTAACATATGTGCGTAATTTTTGGCATTTTCATGATGACAGAAAAGATTTACAGTTATAGTTTGTTATCGTTTGCTCATAATATTAATGCTCCTTTATATAAGAAAGGAAGGGATCTTAATGGCAGACGAAAATAGGTTCAATCAACAAGAACGAGCTCGTTTAGACAACCCTGACTACAAGGGATTTACGCCACTAGATCGAGAAATAGAAAATGACTATCAGACCGAATCTGCAGCAGAAATTGCAGCGCCTGTAACCATGGGGAGAGATTATGCAGGAGTTAATCGAGATGCTGATCGTGATAATACCGCAGGCGAAGGTAGAGGGATGGGTTATTTAGCACTAGCCCTATCCATTATTTCATTGTTTATATTACCTGTTATTTTAGGAGCAGCAGGTGTGATTGTAGGTTTCATTGCACGTAGAAGAGGTGCAAATGCCTTAGGAGCTTGGGCGATTGGTATAGGTATCGTTTCAATCGTATTAGGAATCTTTATTACACCATTTTTCTAGGTGGAAAAAGATGAATAAAGGGGATTGACCATGATGGTCAATCCCTCCTTCTATTATAGAAAGGAGGGATTAGAGGAATGAATCGATATGATGCAAATGAGAAAATTCAAGAATCTTTTAGCAAGGGACAAAATCCAACTAAACAAGATAATGGTACTTATTCGGCGAATATGGCGATCCAAAATGACTTTTATGATGAGAATGAAGTAGAGGATGACATTGATACTTTACTTTCTATGAACGGCAATATTGGAGCTGTCTTATTACCTGAGGATAAAGTGGAAAAGAAATAATAACTAAAAAAGGAACCGGTCTAGTCCGATTCCTTTTTAGTTAGATATTAAGTTTTTCTGCTTCTTGTTTTGCAAAGTATTCTTCAGCGATTTTATCGATTTCTTTTTTCAGTTCCTCTACCATTGTCTCTTCAGGTACCTTTCGAACAATCTCTCCTTTACGGAAAAGAAGTCCTTCACCACGGGCACCTGCAATACCAATATCGGCTTCACGTGCTTCACCAGGCCCGTTAACTGCACAGCCTAGTACAGAGACTTTGATTGGTGCTTTAATATTTGAAATATATTCCTCTACTTCATTTGCAATACTAATTAAGTCGATTTCAATACGGCCGCATGTCGGACAAGAAATTAATGTCGCAGCATTTGCAGCCAATCCAAATGATTTTAATAGCTCACGTGCTACTTTTACTTCTTCAACAGGATCAGCACTTAATGAAATACGTAATGTGTTACCAATTCCTTTGCTTAAAATAGCTCCTAAACCTGCTGCGCTTTTTACTGTACCAGCAAATAGGGTTCCAGATTCTGTGATTCCTAAATGTAATGGATAATCAAACGCTTTTGCAGCCTTTTCATATGCTTCAATGGCTAAATTTACATCAGAAGCTTTCATGGAAACAATAATATCATGGAAATCTAAATCTTCAAGAATTTTTATGTGATGTAATGCACTTTCAACCATCCCATCAGCAGTAGGATAACCATATTTTTCAAGAATTCTTTTTTCTAGTGAACCAGCATTAACGCCTATACGGATAGGGATTCCTCGTTCTTTTGCGGCCTTTACAACAGCCTCTACTTTTTCTTTTCTCCCTATGTTACCAGGGTTAATTCTTATTTTATCTGCTCCACCTTCTATAGCTTTAAGAGCAAGTTTATAATCAAAGTGGATATCTACGACAAGAGGAATATTAATTCTTTTCTTAATATCTGCAATAGCATCTGCAGCACGTTCATCTGGGCATGCAACACGCACGATTTGACATCCTGCTTCCTCTAAACGATTGATCTCAGCAACTGTTGCTTCAACGTCATGTGTTTTCGTCGTTGTCATGCTTTGAATAATAACTTCATTATTTCCACCAATCGTTAAATTTCCGACTTTAACAGGACGAGTTTTTGTACGATGTATGATTTCACTCACGTGTAAATCGCTCCTTAATAATAAGTTAAAATCTAGTTTTATTAGGCATCAAATTAATGATACTTTACTTTGTTCATTTTATCTAGTAAATGTATTCCACACTTCATTGTACAAGGATTATGGAAAATTGACAAGGATCGACTATTCCTTATAAATTGGAAATCGATATGTCTCCCCTAGTAAAATTGCCTCTGCCTTCACTTTAGAATTCAATGATTCAAAATCTTTTACAATCGTTTCTATAGAAGCAGGTAGACTACCGTGATAACGTTCTGTAATTGATAAAACTGTATCCCCTTGTTTGATTTTTACTTCATAAAATTGTATCGAAGGCTGTTCGTTTTTCTCCTCACTTTGTGTGTTTACAGCAGTTGTTTTAATAGCTTTAGTCATACTAAAAGCAGGTAATGTGCCGATTTGAAGGTCATAATAAATGATATAACAAAGGAAAAGTCCAATCATAAAAAGAGAAAGTCGTTTCATCATCCTGCCTCCAATAGTTAACATTTATATATGTCATTCTTTCCTTATCACATTCGTATGCTTGTCCATGTTACTTATGACTAAAAAACAAAAAAATAATGAGTAATAGTAAAAAGGGTTTAGTTGATATTCTGTTTTTCCCTCAAAAAATATGACTTTTCGACTAATATCAGCAATTATTTACAAATAGTTTACACTTCCTTAACATTCACCTGTCATAATTTTAATGGAATTAGAGATAGGGGTGTCATAATGATAAAAAAAATAAAAGCCTTCATTAAGAGAAATGTTCTGAAACGAATTAATCCTAAACTAAAGTTGAATAAGCTGAAAAATTTGAAACAAATGAAACAACAAAAAAAGCAAAAAATGGAGTATACACAAACTATTTTTTCTAAAATCACACTTCAGTCAAGATTAATCATTTTAGTATTAGTCCTTTTAATTTCCTCCATTAGTATTGTTGGATTTACTTCATATAACAAATCTAAAGAATCTACGATGGAAATAATCGAAGAGCGACTTTATAGAGAAGTAAATACAACATCAGATATTGTTGCAAATCTAGCTTTTGCTTATATCAATGATCAAGAAGAATTTCACAAAAGAGTGGAAAAGGTGGTTGTTCCTAGTCAATCATCGGCGTTGATTCAGGATGGATTACCTGCAAAATTTTTCATCGTCACTGATGAAGGTGCAAGACCTTTGGACATTAATAAAGAGGGTGGCATGGAAATAACGAAGGAATTAGTCGATGAAATTATCGAAAAGGATCATGGTGTGATCCACAATAAAATAGATGGAATTGATTACACATTATCTTTTAAAGAAATTCAAGAATTAAAAGGATATTATTTGATTGTTGTTCCTACTGAGAACTATATGAAACCAGTAAATGAACTAGCAAATTTTACAGGAATCATCGTATTAATAAGTGTCGTTATTACAACAGCTGTTATCTTTCTCCTTGTAAGAAGTTTAACTAAACCATTGTCTACATTACAAAATGCTATGAGAGAAGTAAGAAATGGTAATTTGTCAAACAATATTAATTTATCAACGAACATTCCAGAAATTGTATCCTTGAATAAAAGCTTTAATCAAATGATTAAACAAATGCGTACGATGATTTCAAATTTAAATGGAACAACCTCGGAACTGTTTAAAACTGGAAATCAACTTAAAGAAGCCTCAGGTAATGTACTATCTCAAAACAATCAATTAGTTGAAGCAATCAAAGTAGTGAAATCAGGGGCAGAACAAACAGCTACTAGCTCTGATGAAAATGTAGAAACTTTCCAGAAAATGAAAAGTGACATTACTTTAATCCTTCAAAATATGGAATACGTCTTTAACAGTGCATCTGACATGAATTCTTCTGCCAAAAAAGGGGAAAATAGCATTTCTCATATGATTCGTTCAATGAATGATTTTGATCTGGAATTTGCGAAAATGACATCAACAATTAGAGGCGTAAAAGACAATTCAATTGTTATTACAAAAGTAGTGGGTATCATTCAATCGATTGCAGAACAGACAAAACTACTTGCTTTAAACGCTACTATAGAAGCAGCTCGGGCAGGCGAAGCAGGAAAGGGGTTTGCAGTGGTTGCAACTGAAGTCCGTAAATTAGCGGATCAATCCTCACAAGCAACACAGGAAATAACCGAATCGATAAAAATGATGGAAAAAATTTCAGACCAAGCTGCTAATGAGTTTAATGCAATGTTAAGTAATATTCAATCACATTTAGGTGTTGCTCAAGACTCGAAAGAAGCATTTGATTTATTGATGGATGAAATATCGAATGTGAATAGTAAGTTATCTGGGATGAAAGATTATCTGCAGGAACTAAATCTATCACTTCCTAAAATGGAACAATCCTCTGAAAATTTTGTTTCAATATCACAGGAAACATTAGCAAGTGCTGAACAAATGCTTGCTTCGTCAGAAGAGCAAATTAATCAAATTAATCAAACACATGAAATGGGACTTATTCTCACTGATTTATCTAAAAAATTATCAGAAAGCACAAAACAATTTAAGGTGTAATCATAAAAACGCGGAAGTCATTTTCCGCGTTTTCAAATTGGCTCTTTTCTAAGAGATTGTTGCTTTTAAAACGGAAACTATTTAAAGTTGATTGGAGCAGATTGCGAGACTCCTGAGGGAGCAGCGGGACAGGTGAGACTCATGCAGGCGTTTACGCCGAGGAGGCTCTCACCGCCCGCCCCGCTAAAAAGCGAGTATCTCTCGCTGCAATCAACCACTCCGCACTACTTGGTAAATAGCAACAAAGTTTGCTAAAACAGCCTTCAAATTTCAAAAACAAACTAATAAATTAACACTTGCAAAGGTATTAAGAAACTTTTAGTGGATTCTTCGTTTGTGGTATTTCCTTTAAAGTTAAATATAAAACGAAAATATGTACAAACCAATTCAACAAAAATCCGCCCGGAACAATTACTTGTAATAAATCCATGATAAAGAAGAAGAAAGTTGCTAGTGTTGAGGCATATGCAGAGATAATCCATATTTTACTAAAGTTTAAATTTCGCTGCAGACTATTATTAATAGCTTTACCAAACAATGCTAATATGGTCACCTCAATAAATTTAACGAAGGCACTAAATAAAAACATTAGAATAATTAATACAGTCATAATAATTGGCAGAAGCTGATTAAATTGTTTTGAAAGATCAACTAAGTCTTCTTTTGTAAGCGAAATATTTAAAAGACTATATTCATAAGCTTGAGCTTGCCCATTTGTCACAAAAACAAATTGATCTTCTAAGATGCCTATTGCATTATTTTTTTCTTCTATTTCTTCAACCCCATATGTACCTGTTCCATCTAATATAAAGGTAAATTCGTTTCTATTTATCTCTACAGGATGATTTGTATCAGTAATCAATTTACCATCTTCAATAGAAAAGGATGGAAAATCTTCAGTTAGAGTTTGATTTACCCCTTTACTAGCCTCTTTTAGTTCATTTGTTAAATGAAACCAAGATGGGATCGTACTCAATAATGATAAAATAAAAACAAATAATATCGATTTCCCAATTCCTTGAAAACGAAATGTGGAAATCGCCTTTGGTGAATAAATGCTAATAAAAAGCTGCTTGAATACATTCATGTCTAAACGACACACCCTTCATGTTAATACGAGTTAATTTTATCTCTCGTTCAATGATATTACAAGAAAGTACAATAAAATATGCATATTTAAATAAGGAATGACAAATGTCATCGTTTTCATTAAGTTTTCGTTATTATTTTGTAAATAATTACACTGAATATCTTTACAAAAAAATAATAAATCGTTAATAATTGAATAGGTGTAGTTTATTGTCGAATCGACGCGGCATATAATGAGGGGTTGAACAGTATGGAATTGGATATCCAAAAGATGATATTTGATTTTATTGGCGGTCTAGCAATATTTTTATTTGGTATTAAATATATGAGTAATGGCCTGCAAAAATTTGCTGGCTATAAATTAAAGGAGATTATTGATAGGTATATCACTAATCCATTAATTGGAGTGCTCGTTGGTATTATTGTGACAATACTTATTGATTCTAGTAGCGGAACGACCGTTATAGTTGTTGGGTTAGTAAGTGCAGGATACATGTCACTTAGACAGTCAATTGGTATCATTATGGGTGCAAATATTGGTACATCCGTAAATGCATTTGTCATTAATATAAATATTTTAGAATACTCTTCTCCCGTCATTTTTATTGGTGTCATTTTACTTTTTATTTATAAAAATAAGCGAATTTTTACAATTGGCAAAATCATTTTTGGCTTAGGTGCACTGTTTTTAGGCTTACAGTTAATGGCTAATAGCCTCAATCCTTTAAGTACCTTAGAAGGATTTTACGAACTAACAGTAAGAATGAGTGATAATGCATTTACAGGTGTTATATTCGGAACAATCTTTACAATCATGGTACAAAGTTCTAGTGTAACTATTGGGGTCCTGCAAGAATTAGTTGGAAAAGGGTTTCTTGACATTCGGGAGGCACTTCCTGTGCTTTTTGGAAACAATATAGGTACAACAATTACAGCTTTATTAGCATCTATTGGAACTTCCATATCAGCAAGACGGGCAGCTTTAACACATGTTCTATTTAATATTATTGGAACGGTTATTTTTATCATATTTACTCCATTATTCTCAAGCTTCATTCTATATCTTCAACAAATGATGTTATTAAAATCTGAAATAACAATTGCTTTGGCCGATGGATTGTTTAATATTACAAATACATTCATTCAACTGCCTCTTATTGGGGTACTTGTATTAATAGTTACTAAGATTATTCCAGGTAAAGATACAAGAATGCTTTATAAAGTGAAAGATCTAGATCCCATTTTTATTGAGCAATCAACTTCAATAGCTATAAGTCAAACAAAAGAAGCATTGGTCCTGATGGGGAAATATGCAGCATTAGGAATAGAAGAATCTAAATTATATCAATTAACCTATTCACAAAAAAACACAGAAACTGCAATAATACTTGAAGATGTTATCAATAATTTTGATCGCATAATTACAGAGTATTTAATACTTATTTCGAAAAGTGACATGTCTAAAACCGAATGTGACGAGCATAATATGCTTTTGGATTCTGTTAGAGATGTTGAACGTGTTGGTGACCACTTTGTAAATATTATTGAATTAGTTAGTAATCAGGTAGGAAATAAAATACAATTATCAGATTCCGCTAAAAAAGACTTAGTAGAAATGTTTGAGCAAACTCTACATTTATTTAAGGATGCCATGACAGCACTAGATGATTCGAATACAACTTTAGCATTAAAAGTTTTAAAAACAAAAGAAAAAATACATCATCTCGAGTGCCGACTACGTGATAAACATCTAAAACGAATGAATGAAGGTACATGTTCAATTTCAGCAGGACTCAATTTTGTAGATATTATTAGTAATCTGAAAAGTGTTGGAGATCATAGTGGTAAAATTGCTGAAGCAGTTTTACGTACCGGAGCTATTATTAATGAAAATAAACTTAATAAGATATAATGTAAGCAAGGGGTGATCCCTTGCTTTTTATGTTTACTAAAGTAGGGGGGAAAGAACTTTTAAGGAGGAAGATTTGGACTTTCTATATTGGTCACTTATCGTTTTGATGTTCATTATTGCATTTGTTGGACTGATTTATCCAATTATTCCGAGTGTCATTTATATTGTGGCAGGTTTTGTGTTATTTGGTTTTTTGTTTGAGTTTTCTGAACTTTCAACTGTTTTTTGGATTATTGAAGGTATTTTTGTTACTGTTTTATTTGGCGCAGATTATATGACTAATTTAAACGGAGTAAGCAGAATTAATTGTTCATAAGAAAAACCTTCCATCAGCTGTAAAGAGCGGACTCGGTTCACTAGTTGGTTTTATTTCTGGGGTGATCGCAAAAAGTATAATCCAGTTAATTATGATCGGTTATTTTTTTGTGACAATTTTATAATTAAAAGTACATAATTATTAAACGAAAAGTAAAAAATGTATGTTGGCTATATATGCTTTTTATTTGAAAGAATCCGACAATTTTGGTAACCTATTGTTGGAAAGCTATTCCATAGCTTTGACACGTACATATTAAAGGAGGCAATAAAAATGGCTTATGAATTACCGCAATTACCATATGCATATGATGCACTAGAACCAAATATTGACAAGGAAACGATGAATATTCATCACACAAAACATCATAACACGTATATTACAAATGTTAATGCTGCATTAGAAGGACATTCTGATCTTGCAAACAAAAGTGTTGAAGAATTAGTATCTAATTTAGATGCAGTTCCTGAAGCTATTCGTACAGCAGTTCGCAATAACGGCGGCGGACATGCAAACCATAGCTTATTCTGGACAATTCTTTCTCCAAATGGTGGCGGAGAACCAACTGGCGAGCTTGCTGATGCAATCAATGCTAAATTCGGCAGCTACGAGAACTTTAAAGAGGAGTTTGCAAAAGCTGCAACTACTCGTTTCGGTTCAGGCTGGGCTTGGTTAGTAGTAAACAATGGAGAATTAGAAGTAACAAGTACTCCTAATCAAGACTCTCCATTAATGGAAGGTAAAACTCCTATCCTTGGCTTAGACGTATGGGAGCATGCATATTACTTAAATTACCAAAACCGCCGCCCAGAATACATTTCTTCTTTCTGGAATGTTGTGAATTGGGAAGCAGTTTCAAATCGATTTAACTCTGCAAAATAACAAATATGTAAAAGCTGAGAGCTAACTTTGGTTAGCTCTTTTTTTGTTGTATGAAGATTTAATCAATGTACTAATTGTATGAAATGAAATATAAAATACATAACTCCTTTTTGATAAGACAGACTAAGAAATAGAAGTTGAAGGGGAGTTATTTTTATGTCAAAAATGCAAAAGATTATTGGGAATGTAGAGGTAAGCAAAGATTTAGTTTTACTGTTGGTAATCGGCGGTCTGTATTCATTGAGTATTGCGCTGTCCAATACATTTGTGAATGTATATTTATGGAAGCAATCGGGAGAATTTATTGATTTAGGTATTTACAATTTATCGATTGTCATCATGCAGCCACTAACATTTATATTTGCGGGAAGATTAGCTAAAAAAGTAGATCGAATAGTCGTATTAAGACTAGGAGTTATTTTTTTGGCTATCTTTTTTCTAACTGTATTAGTAATTGGCAGTTCAGCTGGTGAATTCCTTGTGCTATTAGGAGGAATTTTAGGAGTTGGCTATGGGTTTTATTGGTTAGCTTTTAATGTTCTTACGTTTGAAATAACTGAACCTGAAACTAGAGATTTTTTCAATGGTTTTTTAGGGATCATGACCTCCATTGCAGGCATGATTGGACCAATCATAGCAGGGTATGTCATTTCAAGGTTAAAAAATTTCACAGGATATACAACAATTTTTTCAATCTCACTCTTCATGTTTGCCGGTGCTGTCGTATTGAGCTTTTTTTTTAAAAGAAGGCCTGCGGTTGGTGATTATTTATTAAAACGTATTATAAATGAAAGAAAAAGGAATAAAAATTGGAAATTAATCACCAGTGCCCATTTTTTCCAAGGGGTTCGTGAAGGCACCTTTGCTTTCGTAATAGGTGTATTTGTGTTTATAACAACGGGAAGTGAATTAGCATTAGGTAAGTTTGGATTAGTAAACTCAAGTATAGCGTTTTTAACCTATTATTTTGCATCTAGGATAATAAAAAAATCGAAAAGAAATATATTTATTCTAATGGGAGGCATTTTTTTATATTTGTCCATTTTTGTTATTCTTTTTGATTTAACGTACACTAAACTATTGATTTATGCAGTATTAATTGCAATCGGTTATCCTATGCTATTAGTTCCATTTACATCATTATCTTATGATGTAATGGGGAAATGCTGGAATGTTGGAAATGCAAGAATTGAATATATCGTTGTAAAAGAAATATTTCTAAATTCCGGTCGAATTATTTCCATCTTGAGTTTTATTGCTGCAGTAGCTTTGTTTGATGAAAAACAAAGCATTCCAATTTTATTATCCATTGTAGGGATTGGGCATTTGATCATTTATTTCTTTGTTAGAAATATACAGTTGGATGAAAATAAAAGTAGTGAACCGATAGAAATATCTGATCCTAAATCATTGACTACGTCGAATCTAACTGAAGGAGAAAGCAATGGATGAAAATTCTTATTCCAAGTATTAGTTTTCAAGGAATAAAAAGAACGGCTTATTAAAACAATAAATTAAGCTGAATGAAAGGAGCATTTTTTTACCCAAATCACAACAAAATATGACAAACTCCATCATGAATTTACAAAACCTTTACATTCAGTTAAAACAGAATTAACACTCTAGCGTTATTCTAATACACGTAGGACAAAACAACCATAATTTCTAGGGGGAATTAAAGAATGAAAAGCTTCAAATTTTTAGCAATGTCTATTATGCTTTCTTCATTAGTTGCTTTCGCAGCTGCATGTGGTAACGGAGAAGAAGAGCCAGCTGAAACTGGTACAGAAACTACTGAAAATGCAGAAACAACTGAAGGTGAAGAAGCTGCTGAATTAGAAGGAGAAGTAGGAATCGATGGTTCATCTACTGTATTCCCAATCGCAGAAGCTGTATCTGAAGAATTCTCAGCAGAACATGCATCAGTACAAGCTCCAGTAGGTTCATCTGGAACTGGTGGTGGATTTGAGAAGTTCACTGTTGGTGAAACTGATATTTCTCAAGCATCTCGTCCAATTAAAGATGAAGAAAAAGCTGCTGCTGAAGAAAATGGAATTGAGTATACTGAATTTCAAGTAGCATTTGATGGTTTATCTGTTGTAGTTAACAAAGAAAATGATTTTATTGATAAATTAACTGTTGAAGACTTAAAGAAACTTTGGGTTGAAGACGGAAAAGCTAAAAAATGGTCTGATATCAATCCAGACTGGCCTGCAGAAGAAGTTAAATTCTATTCACCTGGTACTGACTCAGGTACTTATGATTATTTTGATGAAGTAATTTTAGATGGAGAACAAATTGTTAAAGCAGCTACACTTTCAGAAGATGACAACGTACTTGTTCAAGGTGTAACTGGCGATAAAAATGCTATCGGTTATTTTGGTTATGCATACTACCTAGAAAATAAAGATAACTTAAAAGTTATTCCGATCGTAAACGAAGCTGGGGAAGCTGTTGAACCAACAAACGAAACTGTTAAATCAGGTGATTACAACCCACTTTCACGTCCGTTATTCATCTATGTAAACAATGCTTCAATCAAAGATAAAGCACAAGTGTATGAATATGTTAAATATTACCTTGAAAATGCTGCTACTTTTGCAGAAGAAGTTGGTTATGTAGCACTTCCTGAGGAAGAATATACAAAACAACTTGAAACTCTTGAAGGTTTAAAATAATACATTAATGTTAATGGGTGAGATGCGTAGTATCATGCTTCTCATCCTTCTTCCTATGTTTTGGAAAGGGGATTTTCAAAATGGCTCTATCAAATAGTCAAAGTGTGCGGGACATAATAAAAGAGAAAAAGTCAAAAAACAGCACAAATCAAATTATAGAAAAATTAATTCCAGGAATATTATTTATATTAGCCTTAATATCGATTTTAACAACGGTTGGTATTGTATTAACATTAATATTTGAAACAATCACTTTCTTCAACCGTGTTTCAATTGTAGAATTTTTCACATCGAAAGAATGGTATCCCTTCTTTGAGAACAATGCTTCATACGGAATTATTGCATTAGTTTCAGGAACATTATTAATCACAGTAATAGCTATTATTGTTGCCGTTCCAATTGGTTTAGCAGCAGCTATTTTCTTGAGTGAATATGCATCAGATCGAACTAGAAGAATCGTCAAACCGATATTAGAGGTATTAGCTGGAATTCCTACAATTGTTTATGGATTCTTTGCCTTAACATTTGTTACACCACTATTGCAAACATTAATTCCTGATTTACCTTTGTTTAATGCGCTTAGTCCTGGAATAGTCGTAGGGATTATGATCATCCCAATGATTGCATCTCTTTCTGAAGACGCGATGAGCTCTGTTCCAAACTCAATGAGAGAGGGAGCTTTAGCATTAGGAGCTACAAAGTTTGAAGTTACAATGAAGGTTATTCTTCCTGCTGCAATGTCAGGAATCGTAGCATCATTCGTATTAGGTATTTCTCGTGCTATTGGTGAAACAATGATTGTATCACTAGCTGGTGGAGCAACTCCTAAGTTGACATTTGATCCAACGGAATCAATCCAGACAATGACAGCATATATTGTACAGGTTAGTTCTGGTGATGCTGGTTATGGTACAACTATCTATTACAGTATATATGCTGTTGGGATAACATTGTTCTTGTTTACGTTAATTCTAAATTTAATAGCACAATATATTTCTCGTCGCTTTAGGGAGGAATACTAATATGAAGATGATCGATCGACAACTTGTAACTAAAAAAATGAGTGGGCGATTAGCATTAAATCAGACATTTAAAGGAATTTTTATTGCAGCTACGGTGTTAACACTTATTATCCTTGCTATTCTCTTATATCGGATATTCACTCAAGGATCTAGTCACTTTTCACTTGAGTTTTTCCAAAACTATGCATCTAGAAGACCAGAACAGTCTGGTATAAAAGCTGCAGTTGTTGGTTCACTTTGGGTTATGGCTGTAACTATACCTATAGCATTAATTTTATCTGTAGGTACTGCAATCTATTTAGAAGAATATGCAAAGAAAAGTAAACTAACGAGCTTTATTCAAACCAATATTTCAAACCTTGCAGGTGTACCTTCAATCGTTTTTGGTTTATTAGGTTTAACTGTTTTTGTACGTTTCTTTGATTTAGGACGAAGTATTTTAGCTGGTGGATTAACAATGGCATTACTTGTTTTACCTGTAATAGTTGTTGCTTCACAAGAAGCAATCCGCGCTGTTCCGAAACAACTTCGTGAAGCTTCTTATGGTATGGGGGCAACGAAATGGCAAACAATTCTGCGTGTTGTATTACCAGCGGCCATCCCTGGGATTGTCACAGGTAGTATATTGGCCTTTTCACGTGCGATAGGTGAAACAGCACCTTTACTTGTTGTTGGAGCGTTTGCTTTCGTTAATTACTTACCACAAAGCGTGATGGACTCATTTACAGTTATGCCAATTCAAATTTACAACTGGGCTGGAAGACCGCAGGTAGAATTCCAAGCTGTTGCAGCAGCGGGAATCATCGTGTTATTTATTTTCTTGATCGTTATGAACTCAGTTGCTGTGTTTATTCGTAATAAGTTCCAAAAACGTTATTAAATAGCTTTAATGGAGGGGTTTTCTTATGGAAAGTGTAAAGATTAATAGAGAAACTACACAAAAAAAAGAAGTAAAAGTAAATAAAAGTGTTGTTTATAAAACAGATAATTTGAACCTTTGGTATGGTAAAGATCAAGCGTTAAAAAATATTGATCTTGATATATATGAAAATGATGTAACAGCAATTATTGGACCATCAGGGTGCGGTAAATCGACATATATCAAAACACTTAATCGCATGGTTGAACTTATTCCAATCGTTCGAACCTCTGGTCAGATACTTTATCGTGATAAAAATATTTTTGATAAATCATATGGTGTTGAAGAACTTAGAACTCAAGTAGGTATGGTGTTTCAAAAACCAAATCCATTTCCTAAATCAATCTATGAGAACATTGCATATGGACCTAAGATTCATGGTATTAGAGATAAAAAATTGATTGATGAAATTGTAGAAAAAAGTCTTCGAGGAGCTGCTATTTGGGACGAAGTAAAAGACCGATTAAAGGAAAATGCATATGGTCTTTCTGGTGGTCAGCAACAACGTCTATGTATTGCACGTTGTTTGGCAATTGAGCCGGATGTCATCCTAATGGATGAGCCAACATCTGCTCTTGATCCAATCTCAACTCTTAAGGTTGAAGAATTAATTCAAGAGTTAAAAGAAAACTATAGTATCATTATTGTTACTCATAACATGCAACAAGCAGCCCGTATTTCTGACCGTACAGCATTCTTCCTAAACGGAGAAGTTGTAGAGTATACTGATACTGATCGTCTATTTTCAAACCCTTCTGATAAGCGTACTGAAGATTACATTACTGGTCGTTTCGGTTAAATTGAAAAAAAAGTCGTGCATATTCATTAGTAAGCACGACTTTTTTATTAATATTTATTATTAATCCATTAGTATTAGGCTATGTATCGCCATGCTTTTGTCAAAGGGGGATCCTAATAGATTCATTAACAGCCTTTTAGGCTGTTAATCTCATGCTTATTTAAAGGTATGTTGCTTTATTTTTTTATGAATTTAGGTTATGTATAGTATTTATAAGGGGATATTAAGGGATAGGGAGGTAGTTATGAATGAGTGTAAGAGAAAAATTTGATTTCGATTTAAAAAATTTACAAGATAAATTAATTGAAATAGGAAGCCTCACAGAAATTGCGTTAACGAAAGCAATAAATGCATTAGAAAACCAAAATATTGAGGAAGCACTAGAAATTATTGAGGATGACTATAGAGTTGATGAACTTGATGAAGAAATTAATGATTTAGCTATTTTATTGATTGCAAAGCAACAACCAGTTGCTGTTGATCTACGTAAAATCATTGTTGCGATCAAAATTGCAAGTGATATCGAAAGAATGGCTGACTTTGCTGTAAATATAGCCAAATCAACGATTAGAATTGGTGACGAGCCACTCGTTAAGCCTATCCACCATATTAAAAAAATGCATAAAATTGCTTTGGATATGCTCTCTTTGTCAATAAAGGCATATAACGAAGAAGATATCGTATTGGCTAAACAAGTGGCAGATATGGATGATCAAGTAGATGAATTATACGGTGAAACAATTAGTGATATACTGACTTTGTTGGAAACTCAAAAAGAATTTTCTCATCAACTTACACAACTATTGTTTATTTGCCGATACATCGAAAGAACTGCAGACCATTGTACAAACATTTCTGAGAATACGATGTACTTAGTAAAAGGACAACGTTATGATTTAAACAGTTAGTTCTACCTTTCTACTGAAGGTATTCAGGATATGTATACTTTCTAGAAATTTCATAAAAAACAGCCAAAAGATATTTCTTTTGGCTGTTTTTTTATGCTTATTTTGTTAAGACTTCTGCAAGCTGTTGAAAGCTCATACCTTTTTTTACATCGAATGTTCCAAGTTGGACCTTCTGATGATATCCGTTTTTAATTAAAAATTGATCAAATTCAAAGGAATCGCTAATGATACCATTTTGTTCGAGCATATTAGATATTTCGTTCGTGGTCATACCAGCAGAAACATTAAGTTTATACGTAATTGCTTGTTCTTCTTTTTCTTTTGCAGGTTCTTCTGTCTTTGGCTTTTCTTCCTTCACTGCTGTTTCTTGATTTTGTTCAGTTTGAGCAGATTGTTGTACTGCGGCATCTTTAGAAGCTAATAGCTCTTCATATTCTTCTGTTGATATTGAGATTTTTCCGTTATCTGTAAGATATGACTCAACTTCACTTGCAGTTGTCACCGTTTTTTTTGCATCAGCGGCAGCTGATTGATTTTCAGAGAAAAAATATGTTATCCCAAGTACAGATGTAGCAACAATCATACCTGCAGCAAATGCTTGAAATCCTGTTTTACTCATGTTAAAACCCTCTCATTCTTTTCAACAATTGAACGAACCTCTTCAACTGTCATACCTTCAGATAATGCGAGTGCTTCAAGGGACATTCCTTGGCGATATTTAGCTAAAATTCGAGTAGTATTAACTTGGCTGTCTTCTGTCGAGTTAGTTGTTTGCTCCGTAAATGGAGTATCGTTTTGCAAAAGCTCTTCTTCAACTACTCTCATTTTCTTTTTAAGTTTATAAATTTCTTGCATCGCCGATAATTGTAAATGATCTAGTTCTTGTTCTAGCTCTTTTACTTGATCACGTTGTAGATAAGATATTCCGATAAGCGCAATGCTTACAATAAACAAAATAATAATTACTATCGTCATTTTTTCACCTTCTATTGATTATTTCCCTTTTCATTTATATCATAAATTACGGTTCTAAAGAAGTCATTTTTATGAAAATTGTAGATTCTTGACGTTTTTTCTCTGTGGTGTTTCTAAGCAACATGATAAGATAAACATAAGTGTGAAAAGTGAAGAAAGAGGCCAACTATGAAACGAATTGACAACAGAAAAACAGATACTAATATTATTCGTGTTGAATCGACAACTTATGGGGATAGTATTGATACCATTCAATTAATTTCTTACCCGAATTTTTTACTAATCTCGTGGAGTATTGCCTCATCCACTCGAAACTTTTTAGAACAAATCTTGAAAGAGGATTTTGAAGATTTACATATGAGAATTATCTTATATAAGACTAATAATCAACAACAAATGACTGATTTTCATATCCGTGATATATCTGGTATTTTACGATTAGAACTTCTTCCTACGGGAACATACTATTGCGAGATCGTTACATCTAATTCACAGAATGAAACTATCACGATTAAACGATCATCGTCTTTATATTTTCTCCAAGAAAAATCTGATCAAAGTAAAAAATATGAGTGGAAGCAGCCTGCTTTGGATCAGCAATCGTGGCTGCGAGCTTACTCGAGCTATACTATTTATGATTGAGGAAAGGTGCTTCCTTTGAAAAGTGATTTAGTTGCAACTGTATTACTTCTTACAACAGAATATGGTGAGCATATTATTGGGGGACTAGGAAGACATGTTACTGATTTAACAATAGAAGGGTCTAAGTGTGGAATAACTTATATTGTTATTACTGTTTCACAAGATAATTATGAATCCTATACAATTGAAAATGGTATACATGTTTATCGCTTGTTACCTTGGCAAAAAACATCAAAGGATTTTCTAGAGTACATTCGAAATATTAATTTTCGATTTACACAGTTTGTTTTGCAAGAATTGGATTATACTTTTGATCTTATTCATGCACATGATTGGTTAATGGGGATTGCAGCTAATCACATAAAAAAAACGTTAAATTTGCCATTACTCTCAACGATCCATGCAACTGAGACTGGGAGAAAGCTGGGAATGATTGATACGATTTCAAAGACGATTATAGAATATGAGTCAAATTTAATTCGAAATTCTAATCATATCATTGTATGCAGTTTATATATGAAAAACGTGTTAAAAAATGAGTTAAGCTGTCAGACTAATAAAATAGAAGTTATTCCCAATGGGATTATTCCTAGCAATTATCAATCGGTTTTAGAGAGGGAAGAAGCATTCAAATCTTTTTCATTTATCAACTCACCTTTTATACTAGCAATGGGAAGACTTGTTAAAGAAAAGGGTTTTCATCTATTGATCCAAGCTTTTTCTGAAATAGTCGATGATTATCCTGATTTATATCTAGTTATTGCTGGTGTCGGGCCTTATCAAAATGAGCTTATACAATTAGCTATGGATTTACATATAGAGAATAAGATTAAATTTCCAGGTTTTGTGAATGAACAGGAACGAAATACATTACTTTCAAGGTGTGAAATAGTTGTCGTTCCAAGTTTATATGAACCATTTGGAATTATTTCACTTGAGGGGATGATAGCCGCTAAGCCGGTTGTTTCCTTTAATATAGGTGGGCTAGCTGAAATTCTTGCTCATAACCGTGGACTAATTGTAAATGAATTAAGTAGTAAGTGCTTAGGTGAAATCCTTCAATCCTATCTATTACAACCACTGAAGTATAATAATATGGTGATGTCTGGGTTCGAAGCTGCGAGCTCGCAATATAATCTGTCAAATCTTATCTATCATACTGTAGAATTATATCGAAAAATAACAAATAAAAGGTAAAGAACAATCTTTATATAAAATATCATGAAATACATGTGGAATTTGTTAAATAAAAATGATATTATATTATAGTCTGATTTATTTTATAGTTTTTTTAAGTTTGGAGGGAAAGAAACATGCGTGTGAATATTACATTAGCTTGCACAGATTGCGGCGATCGCAACTATATTTCTAAAAAGAACAAACGTAATAACCCAGATCGTCTTGAGCTTAAAAAATATTGCTCAAGAGAGAAAAAAATGACTCTACACCGTGAAACAAAGTAAGCAGTAGGAATTTTATTCCTACTGTTTTTTTTTATAAAAATTTTTAATGAATGATTTAGAAATAACGTTTTAATGAAAGGCTTTTTTCTAAGAGATTGTTGCTTATAAACAAAAATTATTTTGGTTGATTGGAGCGGAAGTGCTTGTAGCGGGACAGGTGAGACTCATGCAGGCGTTTACGCCGAGGAGGCTCACCGCAGGCCCCGCGGAAAGCGAGCATCCCTCGCTGCAATCAACCAAACCGTATTACTTGGTAAATAGCAACAAAGTTTGCGAAAACAGCCTAATGAAAAGCTATATTCTAAAGTGTTTACTACTCTTCTTAAAAACAGTGATCTTCATCTGCATTTCCAGCTATAATGTTAATGAGGAGGATGAATGCAATTGGACAAAAACAATTTTAGAACTCTAATAAAGAAAAAGTTAGCTGAAATGGACGAAGCAACATACTTTAAGTATTCAGCAGCTATTCATAAACAATTATTTACTTTGAAAATTTGGGAAGAAGCAAATACGATTGCGGTGACAATTTCAAATGAACGGGAGGTTAATACTACTGCCATTATTGAAAAAGCTTGGAAAGCGAAGAAACGAATTGTTGTGCCTAAATGTGATCCTTCAACAAAAACAATGGAGTTTAGAGAGATCACATCATTTGATCAGCTTGAGCGTGTGTTTTTTGGCTTATTAGAGCCGAAGGTACAAGAAACAGAAAAAGTATCTCCTAATGAAATTGATCTTATGATTGTTCCTGGTATTTGTTATGACCGCCGAGGCTTTCGTATCGGGTATGGTGGAGGATATTTTGATCGTTATTTAACACAATATCACAACCATACGTTGTCGATAGCCTTTTCTTGTCAAATCGTTGAGAGTGTCCCTTCTGAGCGACATGACATACCTGTTACAACGATTATAACTGAACATGGGGCCGTTAACTAAGATGCGGGATGTCGAATTAATGATAGCCATTTTCTTTATACTAGTGATTTCTATCACTGGATGGAAGCTTAAATCGTTAACACTGGGCGGGGCAATGGGAGCTATTGTAGTAGGTTTGTCCATTTATGTTGGATATTCCTTTCAAGGTCTTTTATTGTTGGGGGGGTTTTTTGGTAGTTCTAGTTTATTAAGTAAGGTACAAAGTGCTAAGAAATCTAACCTTTTGGACTTGCTTGAAAAAGGTGATCGTAGAGACATGATTCAAGTCATGGCAAATGGAGGAGTCCCTGCAATTCTTAGTATTTTCGCCGCAATAAATGGAATTTCCGATCAGGCTTTGTTAGTAGTTTTTTGTATTTCTATTGCTGCAGCAAATGCGGATACATGGGCATCTGAAATCGGAACTTTAAGTAAACAAAAGCCAAGGCTGCTTTTAACATTAAAGAAGGTAGAGAGAGGTACGTCTGGTGCTGTATCCTCACTTGGTACTTGTGCAGCTATAGCAGGAGCTGCTTTTATTAGTTTGGCAGCATCTTTTTTGTTTTCACTTTCACTGACAGAACTACTATATATTTTAGCTTTTGGTTTTATTGGGAATTTGATTGATACTCTATTGGGTCAAACAATCCAAAATAAATATAAATGTAGCAATTGTGGAAAGGTTACAGAAAAACAAGTTCATTGCAGTAAAAGGAGTAAAAAGCACGCAAAGTACAGTTTTCTAAATAATGATGCAGTAAACTTCTTTTCGATTGCAATTTCAACGATTTTAGGATGGATAATCCTTTCCTAACTACATAATTTATATGATTATTCTATATTTTAAGGATAAAACCAGTCTTTTCTACTAAAAATACCTGTAGGAGGGATGTGTATGAGAAGATTAATTATGCTAGCTGCAGGTATATTCGCGATCTATCAATATCGATATCGAATTGTAAATTTCGTTCTGGGTCAACCTGCAATAAGAAGATATTTTATTCAATTATCAATGAGAGTTCCATTCTTAAGAGAGCGTTTTATTAATCGCGCCTTTCATTCATGATCAGATCATCTGAAAGGTGAAAGAGGTTGAATACTTCAAGATAAATATGAAGTGGAATAAAGTTTAAAGAATGACAACAACATGATCTCATTATATAAAAAGCTGTTCATAACTTATGACAGCTTTTTCATTGTCTTCATGATGACCAAGCAGTATTCTTCCTTTTGACTTTAACAACTTGTTATAATAAAGAAAAATGAATGTCGGAGCGGATAAAATGGTGATTGATCAGGATTATTTTTATTGGTCATTAATTGAGGAGCTAGTATTGAAACAAAAATATACGATTTTAGCGATATCTCAAGATAGTCATGAGGTATTATTAGAGCCGTTTCGTAATAAACAATTTTCGATCGTAAGATTAAGGCGAATGGACGTCGATTGGGGAAATTCACTTGCTTTGGATATACAACATGCTGGTCAAAAGTTCGAACAACTTTTAAGAAGCGGTGTAAGAGGACCAATTCATGTTATGAATATATATGTTTCAAGTTTACCTCCTGTGGATGATTATCCTGAAGAATTTGAAAAAGGATACAGTAGATTAAAAGGTAAAATTGACATTACTTCTACCTTATTAGTAAAGAATGAGTTGGAAGAAGGGCTGCAAAAACTTGAAGAGGCATTAAACGTTCCGTTAATACATAAAATCGAGAATCAACCGGCACAGAACATTGAGATAGAAGATATTCAACAGGTAAGGAATCGTGTAATCAATCATCATAATCAATTGAGAGATGAAGAAAGGGAAATCTTCCAAAATGGAAAACCTTTTTTTACATATATTTTTCTAGCAATCCAAATTATTATGTTTTTATTTTTAGAATTATTTGGGGGCAGTACTAACACTGAGACATTAATTCGTTTTGGTGCAAAATATAATCCGCTTATTTTTGAAGGAGAATGGTGGAGATTTTTTACACCAGTTGTATTACATATTGGATTTTTACATTTACTAATGAATAGTGTTTCCCTTTATTACATTGGACCTGCAGTTGAACGAGCGTATGGTTCATTTAAATTTTTGTTCATTTATTTCGTTTCAGGGATCGCTGGTACAATTGTTAGCTTCGCATTTAGCCCATCTTTATCTGCTGGAGCCTCCGGTGCCATATTTGGCTGTTTTGGTGCATTGCTATATATAGGGGTTCATAATCGAGAAGTTTTTTTTCGGACAATGGGTTCAAATCTTTTAGTTATTGTGGGAATCAACTTAGCGCTCGGATTTGTTATACCTTCTGTTGATAACGCAGGCCATATTGGCGGGTTAGTAGGCGGTTTTTTAGCTGCTCTAATTGTCCAGTTACCTAAAAAGAAACTAATTCTTTACAGACTGATAGGTTTGATTGCTACAGTGATTTTATTAGTAGGATTTTATCGTTACGGTATGAACCAAGCCGAAATCCAATATACAACGATTCGAGGTCAGGAATTAATAAAGGAAGAGAAATTTCAAGAAGCATATTCTTTATTAAGCAACGCAATTGTGAATGAAAACAGCGCAAATAATGATTTATTGTTATTGCTATCTGTAACTGAAATTGAATTAAGGAAATTTGATCAAGCGGAACAACATTTACAACAAATTATTTCTAATGATGATTCCATTCACCAAGCACACTATTTTCTTGCAGTTTTATATATAAATATAGGTGAAATTTCCTTAGCGGAGGAAGCGATCGCCAACGCGCTTAAATATGAACCAACAAATGAGGGGTACAAATCATTTAAGAATTCTATTCATAACTAGGCTTTTATTGTCGATAAAGCTCTGTTTCTAAAAATCATCTTAGGCATAGTGACACCTGAAAAGGTTAATCACTATGCCTTTAATTTTATAATATTTTCTTAAGTAAAGTCAGAATTGGTTAAAGAAAAGGGACAACTCTTCTCAAACAATTACGTGTAATCATGAATTGCCAAAAGGACGTGAAAAACAGATTAAGGTTTAACCACATAAACTTTTGATAACAAAATATTAAACATATTCTAGGTATGTATTTCCATCTTTTCGTCTAAGATGATTAACAAATTGTGTTACGGAATGGAGAAATCTTATGACGTATGAAGTGGAAAAGAAAATTGTCTCAAAGGATTTCCAAGAAAATATTTCATATTTATCGGAACGACTCGGTGTTAATAAAAGCTTTGATGTAATCCAGCTTGATCTTGAATATGCAGGTAGGAACATGGCATTGTTTATGATTGATGGTTTTGTAAAGGATGACATCCTGCATTATTTAATGAGATATTTATCAGAATTATCTCCAGAACAGCTTAAAGAAGACACACTTGGAAGGTTATTAAAGACTTATATTCCTTATGTGGAAATAGATAAGTCAAATGATTTAAATAAAGTTGTACATACAGTATTGGCAGGTCCGACGGCACTAGTTGTTGATGGTATTGACGAGGTTATCTTTATTGATGCACGTACGTATCCTGTTAGGGGACCAGAGGAACCCGATATGGAGCGAGTTGTACGTGGATCGAGAGACGGGTATGTAGAAACAATTGTTTTTAATACGGCATTAACAAGAAGGCGGATTAGAGATCGGTCACTTCGTATGGAATATTTACAAGTTGGAAGACGATCAAAAACAGATGTGGTTGTTTGTTATTTAGAAGAAATAGCAGATCTTGATCATGTAAAGGAATTAAAAAAGTCATTAGAAGCAATTGATACAGATGGATTGCCAATGGGAGAAAAAACAATTGAAGAATTTATTTCAGGTGGGCATTTTAATCCATATCCTAAAGTCCGATATACTGAGCGTCCAGATACTGCTGCATCGCATTTGTATGAGGGGCATGTCATTGTATTCGTCGATGGGTCGCCAAGTGCACTTATAACACCGACTACTTTTTGGCACCATCTTCAACATGCTGAGGAATATCGAAATAAACCTATAGTGGGAGCTTATTTACGTCTAGTTCGTTTTTTAGGTGTTTGGGCATCACTCTTTCTTTTACCATTATGGTACTTATTCGCGCAAAACACAGATTTATTACCAACCGGATTTGAATTTATTGGTATTAATGAAAAAGGTGCAATTCCTTTAATCATACAGTTTTTACTTATTGAGGTAGGTCTTGATATGTTAAGGATGGCAGCTATCCATACTCCTTCCTCATTAGCGACAGCACTTGGGTTAGTGGCCGCACTTATGATTGGTTCAGTAGCTGTAGAGGTTGGATTGTTGACAAATGAAGTTATTCTTTATTTTGCAATCGTTGCAATCGGATCATTTGCTACACCGAGCTATGAACTAGGGCTTGCAAATCGGCTCGTCCGTATCATGTTGTTACTCTTAACAGCCTGGTTAGGTGTTATTGGATTTGTTGGTGGGACAACACTATGGATTATTTTATTAGCTCGTATGAAATCATTTGATGTTCCATATCTTTATCCACTCATTCCATTTAATTACAGAGCTATGCGAGATGTCTTATTTAGATCTCCAATGCCATTAAAAAACAGACGACCAACATTTTTGCATCCACATGACCCAGACCGATAATCACATATTAGCAGACTAGTTCAAATGAGAATTAGTCTGCTTTTTTGTTTAGAACTTTTTAAAAAGTTAAACGTTTTCTTGACGCTTTACACTTTTCATTTATACTTTAAAGTAGACCTTATCTTAAGCTAGATTCTTCATTATATAAAAGGGTGATTAAGTGAAAACAATTTATGATATTCAACAGCTATTAAAAAACTTTGGAACATTTATTTACGTTGGGGATCGAATAGCTGATTTAGAATTAATGGAAGAAGAAGTGAGGCAATTGTTTCAATCAAATTTAATGGAAGCAAAAGATTACCAAGTGGCCATTCTTTTGTTAAGACAGGAAATACAAAAACTAAGAAGTTAATACTAAAAGGCTAATAATAAAATAATCAATAACTTTGTTTCAATCAAGCAATAAGTAAGAGGTAATATTGAAATTCCAGGATATACCTACATATATAATAGTAGAAAAAGGTGAAAAATGATGAATGAAAAATGGTTAGTTGGAATTGATTTAGGTGGTACGACAATAAAAATGGCTTTTGTAAATCAGTATGGTGAAATTGTTGAAAAATGGGAAATACCAACAGACAAATCCGGGAAAGAAATAACAACCGATATTGCAAAAGCAATCGATGCTAAACTTGCTGAATTAGGTTATCCAAAAACTAAGCTTGCAGGGATTGGTATGGGTGCTCCTGGTCCAGTAAATTTGTTAACGGGTCTCGTATATAAAACGACTAACTTAGGATGGGAAAATTTCCCTCTAAAAGATCATCTTGAGGTGGAAACAGGCTTACCAGCTGTTATTGATAATGATGCAAATATTGCTGCAATTGGTGAGATGTGGAAAGGTGCTGGAGATGGTGCGAAGGACTTAATTTGTGTCACACTTGGTACAGGTGTTGGTGGAGGCTTAATCGCAAATGGAGAAATTATTCATGGTGCAAATGGTGCAGGCGGGGAAATTGGCCATATAACTGTTGTACCAAATGGTGGTGCACCATGTAATTGTGGAAAAACAGGCTGTATTGAAACGATCGCATCTGCAACAGGAATTGTTCGGGTAGCAAAGGAAAAACTTGCGACAACTGATAAAAAGAGTGTTCTTCACGAAATAGTAGAAAAAAATGCTGAATTATCATCAAAAGACGTATTTGATGCTTTTAATCAAGGTGACGTTATCGCTGAAGAAATTATTGATTATGTTACTTTCCAATTAGGTTTAGCTCTTGCCAATATCTCTAATGGATTAAATCCTGAAAAAATTGTTATTGGTGGAGGAGTTTCAAAAGCAGGGGACAGCTTAATTACTAAGGTGGAGCACTATTTTAAACGCTTTGCATTTCCAAGAGTAGCCGAAGCGGCGGAAATTAAAATTGCCACACTTGGGAATGATGCAGGAGTAATTGGTGGAGCATGGCTTGCAAAAACGAAACTATCTAATAAATAAACAATGATGAATACGGATATAGTATAAAGGAGCCTCATAAGAGTGCTCCTTTTAATTTCGCGTATATTTTGAAAAATTTTTATTTTAAACGAAACTTTTTAATGAATCAAACGTCTAATAAGAGGGTTAATTGAATAAGCTAAACATTATAATTCTATCATGCTATTGTTATGACAATATTAAAAATGATTGATTTTTTGTAAAAGAAGTATTAAGATATGATTTAGTTATTTCATTATAAACCTAATATTGGAAATCATAAGAGATATAAACGAGCAATTTTCCCATGGGGATGAGGAGGTAGATTCATGGGTAAGAAGTCCTTTTCAAAAATTTCATTTTTACTTATCGCAACACTCTTTATGTGGATCAAAACCTATATTGTCTATAAAACTAGTTTTGATATCAAAATTGAAAACTTTACACAAGAAATAATCTTATTTATTAATCCAATAAGCTTCCTACTCTTTATTTTTGGAATCGGCTTATTCATGAAGGAAAAGAATAGAAACCGCTACATACTTGGAGCTAGTATTTTTATCACCATTATTTTATTAGCTAATATGGTTTTTTACCGTTTCTATAACGACTTCCTAACAATTCCAGTTTTATTTCAGACAAGCAACATGGGAGACTTAGGCAGTAGTATTACAGGCTTATTCTTACCAACAGATATTTTAATGCTTGTTGATCTTGCTGTATTATTCTGGCTATTAAAAAAGCCGGCATTCAAACCTGTATCACAATTAACGAGAAAAGAACGTTCTGCTTATTTTTTGTTAGTTGCAGCTGTATTTTTCTTCAATTTAGGCTTAGCGGAAACAGAACGTCCGCAATTATTAACACGTACTTTTGATCGTGAAATGCTTGTAAAGAATATTAGCGTGTTCAATTTTCATATTTATGATGCATTTTTACAATCAAAAACATCTGCTCAACGTGCATTAGCAGACAGCAATAGCCTAGTTGAGATTGAGAACTATGTAAATGCGAATCGTAAGGAACCTTCAAAAGATCTGCATGGTATTGCTGAAGGACGTAATGTCATTTTAATATCAATGGAATCTTTACAAAACTTTGTCATAAATGAAAAATTAAATGGCCAAGAAATCACGCCATTTCTAAACAGTTTAATCAAGCAAAGTTATTATTTCGAAAATTTTTATCATCAAACAGGTCAGGGGAAAACATCTGACTCAGAATTTATCGTTGATAATTCTTTATATCCACTAGGGCGCGGAGCTGTTTACTTTACAAATAGTAATAACGAGTACACAGCAACACCAGAAATCTTAAAAGAAAATGGATACTATTCATCCATCTTTCATGCTAATAACAAAAGTTTCTGGAACCGTGATATTATGTATAAAACTTTAGGTTATGATCGTTTCTTTGATGTGAATGATTATGAAGTAACAGCAGAAAATTCAATTGGCTGGGGATTAAAGGATATGGACTTTATGGATCAGACTGTACAGCATATTAACACCCTGCCACAACCGTTCTATACAAGACTTATTACGTTAACAAACCATTTCCCATTTGATTTAGGGGAAGAAGATAAGATGATTGATGAATTTGATTCAAACAGTAAAACATTGAATCAATATATACCAACAGTTCGTTATATGGATGAATCCATCAAACATTTCTTTGAAAAATTAAAAGAAACAGATGTTTATGAAAACTCCATTATCATTTTATATGGAGATCATTATGGGATTTCAGAAAACCATAATGTCGCTATGGAAAAATTCATAGGTAAAGAGATAACGCCTTTTGAATCAATTCAATTGCAACGTGTTCCTTTTATCGTCCATATTCCAGGTGTCACGGATAAAAATCCACAAGTATTCTCTAAGGTTGCAGGTCAAATTGATATAAAACCAACAATAATGAGCTTACTTGGCATAGATACAAGTGATCATATACAATTCGGTACAGATGTTCTTTCTGATGATAAACTGCCTTTCACTGTGTTAAGAGATGGTAGCTTTATTACTGATAAAAACGTTTATACACGTGGCTTCTGTTATGATAAAGCTACTGGTGAGGAAACAGATCAAAATGTTTGCGAACCTTATTTAGAGAAGTCGAAGCAAGAGCTTAATTATTCGGATAAAATTATTTACGGCGATTTACTCCGGTTTTATGGAAATGAAGCAGAGGCTGTAAGTGGTGAAAAAATCAATTCAACGACTGAAACGAATTAGTAAAAGAACTGACTCGAAAAAGTGCATTTCCTCATCTAAAGGAAAAGACTTTAAGAGTCAGTTTTTTTTATATATAAAGAGGGTGTTTTCGCAAACTTTGTTACTATTTACCAAGTCTTCCGGTGTGCCTCCTCGGCTTAAACACCTGCATGAGTCTCATCTGTCCCGCTGCACCTGCTGGAGTCTCGCAATCCGCTCCAATCAACCTTAAATAGTCTTTTTCTTTTTAAAAGCAACAATTTCTTAGAAAAGAGCCCATATAAAAGATAAAATCATCGGTACCTAACAACAAAACATGGCTTACTACATAAGCTAAAAAGAAATGGGCACTGAGGAGGTTACATGGCAATGTTGATTCGCTTAAAGAAAGGCATAGCATGGAATGAACTTTCAAAATATCTTAATTTACAGCCACAATTATTGATTGATTGTAATAGAACTAAGAATGTACTTGTTACTGATATGATTGATGCTAATACTCAAATACACATACCGGCTTATACATTTGCTGATCTTGGAAATAATGAATGGATCGAAATTCTTACATCAGAGAATCATGTTCATCGAGATGATAAGCTTTTAAATACAAGGAAGCCATATAATTCCGAATGTTTATATGCTGATATTGACTTACTGCTTGAAAAGTTTCCGTTTGTGAAAAAAGAAATCATTGGGTATAGTGTTCTTGGGAACCCCATTATTGAACTAACGATTGGTCATGGTATAAAAAGGGTCCACATGAATGGTTCTTTTCATGCGAATGAATGGATCACTACAAGTATTATGATGCATTGGCTCCATGACTATTTAAACTCCTTAGTAAAAAAAGAATACTTTGAGGGCATAGATTGTTATCCACTCTATCTTAATACGTCAATATCCTTTGTACCAATGGTTAATCCCGATGGTGTTGATCTTGTACGGAATGGTTTACCAGAAAACACATCATTACATGATGCGCTTCTAGCAATGAATGATCAAAGTCTTGATTTTTCGCAATGGAAAGCAAATATACGTGGGATTGATCTTAATAATCAATATCCCGCAAATTGGGAAATAGAAAAAGAGCGTAAAATCCCAAAATCCCCTGCTCCACGTGATTATCCAGGAGATACACCATTGTCAGAACCAGAATCAATTGCCCTTGCAGAGCTTCTAAGGAAACGGCAATTTAATCGTATCTTAGCCTTTCATACGCAAGGAGAAGAAATCTATTGGGGCTACCTAAGAAAGGAACCTGATGAGGCTGAACGAATTGTAAACGAATTTGAAAAGTTAAGCGGCTATAAGGCTGTTAGAGATATTGACAGTCATGCAGGCTTTCGTGATTGGTTTGTTAACGAGTGGCGAAGACCTGGCTTTACCATCGAATTAGGTATTGGTGTTAATCCTTTACCATTTTCACAATTTGAAGAAATATATCAAAAAAGCAAGGGGATTTTTTTAGCAGCATTATATATGTAGGAAAAATATATACAAGAAAGGTATTGGATGATGCCAATACCTTTAAAAATGAAAAAATACAAAAAGATGAAACGTAATCAGGTTAAAAAACGTATGATTATTAAGATGAATTTTTGCGAAAGATACGAATAAGTTTTAATAAAGGACAAATGAAAAGTAACGAGAGCCGGGGTGAAGAGAGAGTTGGTGAGATTTCTAAACTGTTTTTTATTTATGGTAATTGTACTGCTTGCCACAGGCTGTAATCCAACTCATCAACCAGAGCAAAATAAAGAGCTTTCTACAAATAGGGATCTTCATAAAAATGAACCAAAATCTGCGAGTCAGCTTATTGAAGAAGAAGAAATAATCTCTCTTGAACTAAATGAAGGCTTATTTCATTCTGTTGCAGATTGGAAAGATAAAGAAACCATCTTTTATATAATGAATAATAAAGATGGATCAACAGTATATACATATAACATATTTAATGGGGAGTCATCCATTTTTTACGAATCAGAGGTACCGATTGTTCGATTTGAAGCAAATAAATCACATAGTTTATTCCTTATTCATACGAGTCCCTCTAGTTATGAAGCAGAATTAATCGTTTTAGATAAAAATGCAAATCTCAAATTTACTACAAAGATAGAATCATACGAATTGCAAACGATGTGGAATCAGATAGATAATAATCAGCTTTTTGTTTCTAGCTTTAATGAAGATTGGACCTTTCAAACATATCTTATAAATGTTGCAGAGAATTCCATTAATGAAAATCCGGTTGATTTTCCATTTATTCAATGGCTTAATGGAAATGAAGTATCTTATTTGAAGTGGGATCAAAATGCACCATCCCTATCAGCACCACTTTATATATATGATATTAAAAAACAGGAAGAGACACTTCTTTCAAAGAATGTAGTTGCAAATACCAATTATGATAAGGTCCTATCCACCTTTGAACTTTTAGATGAAAACGGTGCAGCTGTTATAAAATTTTATGACATGAACTCAAGGAAACTTATTGCAGATATGCCGACAAATTTGGTTCCATTATATTCGGACTGGGCCATACCTTTTCATGATATGGCGAGTAAAGGAAATCATTTTTATACCTTTGAAATAAATGATAAAAAAACAGCTTTTTCACTTATATCATATGAAATTGAAACAGAAGAAAAGAAAACACTTATTGAAAACATTGAAAATCTTCCTTTTTTGCTATCTCCGACCGGGGAATATGCATTATATGGTGCACGTTATGAAAAAATCATTCGTCTTGCTGACAAAACCATAAAAGATCTAGTAAAATTAATAGCAAACTGAAAGGATGATTCACATTGGCAATAGTAGACGTAACAGTTATTCCGCTAGGTACAAAAACTCCAAGTGTAAGTGAATATGTAGCAGACATACAACAAATTTTGAAAAATTATGAAATTCAAGGGAAAATTAATTATCAATTAACGCCAATGAATACAATTATTGAAGGTGATCTCGAAACATTATTTGAAGTAATTAAAGAGATTCATGAATCGCCTTTTAATAAAGGAATTCAAAGAGTTGCAACAAACATTCGTATCGACGATCGCAGGGATAAGAAAACGACCATGCAGGGCAAACTAGAAAGTGTTCAAAGGCATAGCAGGTCGTAATTAAAAACCCCTTAGCACCTTTTGCTAAGGGGTTTTCATAATGATTTAGTGTCCAGTTGGAAAACCATGATGTAATACTGTCATAACAGTAAACCAACCAAATACGGCTAATGTACCAAATGCAAAGAAAGCTCCAAAAAAATTCTTATCTTTCAGTGAACGTAATAATCCAAAAATTGCAAGAATGGTAACAAGACCGAAAATAACAACTGTTCCCATTAAAAGCCCCCCTTACTGTATGTAGATCATTTTCATCGATTGATTAAATTGTACATATAATAACAAGTCCTTCTAATATTTTAAACGGTTTCATAGGGTTTGTCGAGATTATTTTCCAATTTGATCCTCGCTGACGATTAGTCCCTTAGGAGCTTGTGAAGAACTTTATTACTATCATGACCAATTTATGTAAGGACCAATCAAAAATTTCAAGATATCGTTAAACAAGACATTCGTGTAAAATAAAAGATATTGAAAAAAGATGGAGGGATAGAAGATGAAATGGAGGCAGTTACCCTTAGGACCTCTTCAAACAAATTGCTATATTTTTTCGAATAATGAGAAAGAGTGTCTTGTAATCGATCCAGGCGGAGATGCAAAGAAGTTAACGAACATCTTACAACAACAACATTTAAAGCCAATTGCGATATTGCTTACGCACGCACACTTTGATCACATTGGTGCAGTTGATGATATACGTACAGAATGGAACATTCCTGTATATGTACATAAAAATGAGAAGGACTGGCTTCCTAATCCATCATTAAATGGTTCACAATTTTTTATGGCTGGTGCAGTAAAGGTGTCTGAAGCTGATGAATTGATTAAAAGTGAAGGGATACTAACAATTGGTAACTTTTCACTGATGGTATATGAAACACCTGGTCATTCACCTGGAAGTGTATCTTTTTACTCTGAAGAAGCCGGACTCGTCTTTTCAGGTGATGCCCTATTTGCAGGAAGTATTGGTAGAACGGATTTACCCGGTGGAAATCATGAACTTTTAATTAAGAGTATCCATGAGAAGCTTTTGGTACTTCCTGAAGATACACTTGTCTTATCAGGTCATGGTCCAGAAACAAGCATTGAAGCAGAAATGGAGAGAAATCCATTTTTAAATGGATTTTAAGAAAAAAACAGGCATTCCAAAAAGGAATTGCCTGTTTTTTCTTTAAGTAGAGATTTTCATACTTAGCTTTGATGTCTAGCTCCAGCGTCAAGTTACCCGTGGACATAAAGCACTCATGAATAGGTTAAGACGAATACCTTCTAGGTAGAAGTGTCTTATGCTTGTGAGGGCTGACTTAGTGTCCAGTAGCCTGACCAGGTATCATCATAAATGTTGTCCAATACGTAAATCCGACAAAGAAAATGGTTAAGTAAGCACCGAAAATATAGATGTACATGCGTTCGGATAATTTTAAGTAAGATAAAAAGACGAAAAATACTGTTTGCCCGAAAAATAGTAAGGAAGTTGTCTTCATGTCACCTAAATAGAACATGACAGCGAAGATTCCTGTCCAAAAACCTAGTACTCGGAACATACGATCCATATGTATCCCCTCCTTTGTTGGCTTTGCCTAAGCTAATGTCCTAAAAACACAGGTTAGATGTGAGTGGATGTGATTTTTATATTCAAAACCATCTCTCCATACTAATAGCTTTTGACAAATCATACTCTGACATACAAGTCTATCACTTTAATTATTATAATGTACCACTGACTTAATTGTAAATAGCGTTTACAATTAAGCGGTTACAAATAAAAGGGAAAAATTCGGAAATCTGCACGATTTTTCTTTGGAAAAATGACAAATTATGTTGGAATGTAATTTTTAATATGAAAATACACACTAGACCAGTTATTTTTCCATCTTTTCCCTGATGATATTAAAGCTTTCAGCACGTAAAACCATTTTTTCAGGATATGCCTTTTATTTTAACATTTTGTATACTAGCACTATATTAAGAAGAGAAAGGAGATTCCAAACATGCATACCATTGAACAGCTAAGTGAGAGGCTCATTGAAGAAGCCTGTGCGATACGCGCATCTGATATTCACATTGTGCCAAAAGAACATGATACACTTATACAATTTCGTGTAGACGATGATTTAATTGAAAAACGATCAATGAAAAAGGAAACCTGTGAACGAATTATTTCCCACTTGAAATTTCTTGCTTCAATGGATATTGGGGAAAGGAGACGGCCGCAAAATGGTGCCTTATCAATATCAACCTCAAACATACATGTCCATTTAAGATTATCAACATTACCAACAATTCATGAAGAAAGCCTCGTCATAAGAATTCTGCCTCAAGAGAAAATCCCGCCGATCACACAGCTATCCCTTTTCCCAGCAACAACAAATAAATTGCTTTCTATCTTAAATCATTCACACGGTCTTATGATATTTACAGGTCCAACTGGACTGGTACGTAGGGACAATGTTATTATATCCTTATAAAAAAGCTTTTTAGGGTATGGTGATAACATGATTTACAACAATGAAAACATTAAACATGTATGTGTTTATTTACGACTTTCAAGGGATGAAGAAGGTAAAGGAATAGATGAAGTATTAAAAAACCATAGGGAAACACTAATTGATTTAGTAAAGAAAAATAAATGGTCATATGAAGTATTTGAAGAAGTTGCTTCATCCAGCACAATAGAAAAACGTGAAGAAATGGTGAAGCTAATAAAACGTATTGAACAATATCACTTTGATGCAGTTGTTGTTATGGACATAGACAGATTAAGTCGTAATGAATTTGACCAAAGTGACATTAAACGATTGTTATTTAATACTGGAACTTTTATTGTAACACCATATAGACTGTATGATTTAAGAAGTGATGATGATAGTTTATTACTAGGTATAACTGGTTTAATTGCTTCACAAGAATATAAAATGATTTTGAAACGTATGCAACGGGGGAAAATGTTTGCACAAAAACAAGGACACTGGACAAACGGAAAACCACCACTTGCATATGATAAGGATGTTAAAACTAAAAAACTTGTACCAAATAAACATGCCGAAGATGTAAGATTTATCTTTAATGAAGTCGTTGGTGGAACTACTATTCCAGCAATAGTTGAACAACTGAAAACAATGGGGGTTAAAACAAAGGAAGGAAAACCATTTCATTATAATGCGATTGTTAGATTAATTAATAATGAATGTTATAAAGGTACATTAATCAGTAATAGAGGTATTGGAAAGAATGAAGGAATTAAACCAAAAGAAGAATGGATTGTAATTAATAATTGTCATGAAGCAATAGTTGATGAAAATGTATGGGAAAAAGCTAATAAAATTGTTAATGAATACAGTTTTAAAGCACCACGTAGTAAGAACAGAATTTACCCAACAAGTAATCTTATCTATTGTGGTCAATGTGGTAAACTTCAAGGATGTAATAATCATAAACGACTTGGAAAGATATATATAAAGGTGTGTAAATGTGGGAATAGAACGTTTTATTATAATCCTATTCTGAAATTAATCAAAGAAAAAGTACAAACACACAAGGAAACGATTTTAGAAGCTATTCAGGGAATAGAAGAAGGTTCTGAAGAAGATAACACTGAATATAAAATTAAACACCTTACAAAACAAATAGAGAAGGTACAGAAAGCACTAGAAAATATTAATATTCTATTTGAAGAAGGTGAAATTGATTTACTTACGTATAAAGAACGTAAAGCTAAACGACAAACAGAATTAAAAGAAATAGAAAAGGAAATACAAGAAGTGCATCAAAATGATGTAAGTGTCAAAAAAGTTGGTCTACAAGAACAATTAAAGATAATAGAACGACTTTATGATAAGTGGGAAATATTAGAAGGTGACGGCTTAACTGATGAAGAAATAAATAGAATGTTACATCTGTTAATTGAAAAAATATACTGGACATATGAAAAAGGAAGCACTGAACCAACAATAAAAATAACTTATAAATAATAAGCATCAAAACCTTCTGTATTCGTTGCAGTGGGTTTTTTTGTTTAATTTGTTTTCTAATTATGTATAATTTAATTGATGGAAAAATTTATAAAAGTGGGGAATTATTGTGAGTGATAAAAGATATTATTCTGAAAGGCACAATTTAAGACAACGTGATAAGTACAATGAAAGCGAATTAAGTGAACTGTTTGTACAAACTTATTATGAATTAAGTGAGAAAAAACTATTTGAAGAACTTATTGGATACCATGATAAATGGGGAAATTGGCAAAGGGGTTTAATTGCAAATAGCTTTGATACTTTTGTGTTTAAGAGAATAGGTAAAAGAGATTTAGTTCCCATTGATGCTGATTTGTTCTATCGTGAAGAAGATGTTTTTGATTTAATTGAACTTTTCTATGATTTTGTTTCGGAACCAATTTCAAATAGTAACCAATATGATAAAGAAGCTGGAAGGAATGAATTTAGAGAAGAATTCAATAGGATTTTGAATAACTATCAAAACGGATATGAACTTACAGAAGAAGGTTATATCAGGGAATTAGTTGATAATGGTTTAGAAGAATTACTTGATTCAAAACAAGAATTTATTAATGATGATGTGTCAGAAGATACAGTACAAGTTGCAAAAAAAAAGTTTTTCCACCACAAAGCTGATGAAACAGATAAAAGAAGTGCAATATTAGAAATTGGTGGGGTACTTGAAAAACTACAAAAAACAAAGAAGCTTAGTTTAAATAATAAAGATGAGAATGATTTATTTAATGTTCTGAATGGATTTAATTTAAGACATAACAGACCAGACCAAAAACCGAATTATGATAAAGATATATTTTATCCGTGGATTTTTTATAACCTATTATCAGGACTGGATGCCAGTTTAAAATTACAAAAGAAAAGCCTAGAAGAATTGGATTTTTAGTATAAACGTAAAAAAGAACCCCATGCAATCATTCCAGTAAAGGAACAGTAGCAAGGGGTTTTGTTTTTGGTATAGAAGATGAATACACTTATTCATTAATGTTATTAATATTATTTATTTCTGAAGAATAAACAGTATTACCGTTCTTATTACTCACTACGTTCGTAATTTGCTTCACTATGTTCAGCAAATCCCTATTTCAGAATCAATATTTTTATTTATATGTTCTGAACGAAGTGAAGAACTAAGCCGTTAGGCTTATTATTAACGGTTATTTATCAGAAGTTAAAACCGAAAACTTAATAAGTTTACCGTAATACCGTTATCTCGTTTTCTCTACTAATAGGTACGGTAAAAATACCCCAAGTAAGACAAGATTTTTCATTTGTAACAAAACTGTAACATTTACACGTTCACAACTGTCACAATTAACGGTAGGAACTGCATGAAATGAACCGGATGCACGTAAAAGAAAATCATTGAGAATATTTTTCAATTATATTATTGAATATTATTGTTCAAACAAAAAAGAAACCAGTTTTTTCAAACTAGCTTCTTCTTTGCACGTATTAAAGTTGATTTACTGATTCCAGTTATTTCTTCCACTTGTTTATATGAATGTGTTTCTAACAACTGTAAAGCGTGTTCTATTTGCTTCTTACTAAATTTATTCGGTCTACCTTCTTTAAAGTCTGCTTTCTGCTTTGCTATTGCTTTACCTTCTTGTGTACGTTCAATAATCATATCCCTTTCAAATTCCGCAAACCCACTTAATATGGTGAATATAAGCTTTCCAGTAGGTGTATTTTCAACGATACCCATATTCAGTATGTGGACCTTTACATCTTTATTAAACAGTTCCCTAACCGTTTCTATTGCATCTGAAGCTGATCTTGCAAATCTATCAAGTTTAGTAACTGTTAAAGTATCACCAGCTTTTAACACTGAAAGAAGTTCTTGAAATTGTGGTCTATCCTTTTTAGTTCCAGTAAACTTTTCTGAATAGATCACTTCACAACCTTCAGCTTTAAGTGCTTGTAATTGTGATTCTAAATCTTGTGATACGGTACTTACACGTGCATATCCGTATTTCATATGTATTCCCCATTTCAGAAGTTCATTTATGACACTAAGTTATGACACCGTTTGATATACTGATATTACTATGCAATTGAAACGGTGTCAAATCTTTTTAAGTTACGACACTTTAAATTAAGGTGTTGTCACTTGTTTAATATTCTTTAATGGTATCTGTTAAAGATTCTTTATTCTGTTCTGTATAAAAACTTTTAACTTAACAATAACCAAGTAAACAATAACCAATATAACTATAATTGTTCTGAACATAACAAAGTAATTGATTGATCTTGTTTCAGTAATGAAGTTAAAAGATTAATTGATTATGTTTCAGCATCTTCAGTTGTTATTACTTTTGAAAATTAATATTCAACATTGCAAGTCGTGATATTAGACACCCACCCAACGGGTGACGTACCCTAGTTCAGTTTGGAAGTTACCGTTTCATACAAATAAACACAATTTTTTGAAGCTGGTCCTTTCCTGATACCTTCAGCATACATACAGAACTTGAAATGGTATATCAGAATTAACAGAAGATGAAACTGCAAAATCCACTGAAATAAATACAGAAAAAATTTTATACTACGTTGATTTTCCTTTAGTTGTCTTACTTTAGCGGTTATTCGAGAACCCTATATATGTAGGAAAGTTTAATAGTATCTTGAAATGATAAACAGATTGAAAACTTTCATAAAATGGATGTTTCATATTAATTGTGTAATTCATTCGTTTAAAACTTATTTTTCCTTTCATGTGTGGGTGCTGATTAATTTTGGCATCTTTTTCTTTTGTCTATTAATTCATATTTTAATAACTAACTAATAAGGGGTGTATAACCATGAACACAGAATTAATTCGCCATTTAAGAAGTATTACAAACCTTTCACAAGCTGATCTTGCAAAACGTGTTGGAGTTCATCAAACGTTAATATCAAAAATTGAAGCTGGTGTAATTGAATTACAACCACATACAGAACAAAAAATTCTTTCTGTTTTTGGTACTGAAGGTATTAGTGGTCAAGATATTGCATTGCTTCATTCAGTTTTTGAAAGTCGCAAAATGAAAACTGTAAAGAAAGATTGGTCGGTGGTTCGATAATGGAAGCAATAAACACAAAAAATAGAACAATGAACAGTATTAAACAAAACCTTCAATATATCGAAAAATCCATAATAAGTGGGACACTGAATGAACAGAAAGTAATTATTGCAGTTATCCTTTCTGAAGTAATAGAAGCAGTTAAAGAATTTACATTTACTTATCAAGTACCAGTATCAATTTATAAAGGACATCTTGAAACCTTTATTTGTTTGGCAGAAAAAGAAAAAAGTAGATTACTAGCTGATCTTCAGGAACTACATTATGAACTGGAAAGAAAAAAGACAAATGAAAAACGTGCTTTACAGTTAGTTGAAAAGATGTTAGTAACCGATCTTTACAAAGATGAAGTACAAAGGTCAATAAATAAATGGGTGAACGTTTCACCAGCAAAATATGGAATAACAACTGCAATAGTTTACACAAGAAAAAAGGGGTGTGAAAAGTAATGGGTGAACAGTTCAAACAAAAACAAATACCAGTTCCTTCAGGTTTATCTGAAGAACAAGTAAACCTTGCAAAAGCTTTTGTAAAAGAACGACACGAAACAGGAATTAGTGTTCAAGAATTTTGCAGTAAGTACGGTAAAAGTACCAAAACCTTTTACGAGTGGAAAAATGATGAAAAGTTTGAAAGCTATTTAACTGCACTTGGTGGAACTATTGTTTCAGATGATGAAAGGGAAGCATACCAAATTGTAAAAAAGAAAATTATGCAAATGGCAACTAAACAAAACGCTTCAGTGAAGGAAATAGAACTGTATCTGAACACATTTTCTTATGTTGTTGAAGCTGAAAAACAAGAAAGAATGAAAGAACTTGGTATTCAACCAGCACATGAAAAAGCTGGTGAAAATAAAACCGTTGAAGAACGTAAAAATGCTTTAATTGGTAGATTAACTGCAACAAATTAAACAAACAAAGGGGATGTTGAACAATGATTAATAATGAACCTATTAAATATAATTTCCAAAAATTGTATGAAGAAAGACAACAACCAATGAAAGACTTACAAGCTGGTTTTGAAGAAATACGTAAAGCTGAAGAAGAAGCAAAACGTCAAAAAGAGATGGAAGAAGCGGCGAAATTACCACCTGAACCACTAACAACTGATGAACAATTACAACTTCTTTCTAAGGCAGTGGCGGATTTAGCTGTAAAATTGAACGGAAAAGGTGAAAAGCATGAGTAAATTATTAAACAAGTTAAACGGACTATTTACAAAGGTTGATGAAACTGAAGCTTCTTACATGAAAGCACTAGAACAAAAGGAAGCTGAACTTCTTGAAATAAACCTTGAACTTCAAGATAAACAGAAGATGCTTACAGACTTACACAAGATGAAGCTTTTAAATCAGGTTTCAGAGGAAGCTTTTAATGCTGAAAAGGTAAAAGTAGATGCTTTAAAATCAAAGGTTGTTGCATTGCAAGAAGAAATTTCTTTAATAGACCGCTATAAAACAGAAGATATTCATTCAGTTCTTGGAGAATTGGAAGCTGAAAAAGGAAAATATTCAAAGGAACAACAAGCTGAAATAAGAAGGATTCAAATGGAATTACTGAATGCAAAGAATGCATACCTTAACAAAATGGTTGAAGCTAGGGAACGCTATAAAAAGATTGCAGAACCAGCTTTTAAACTAGAACAACTTAAAATTAAGCTTGGCTTACAAGTAAGAAGTTATACTTCAGGTTCACATGATACACTATCAATGGTTTCTGTTGGTGAAGGTCATGAAAACCTTCTTGTTGAACATCAAACTGTATATGATGCTTTATCTTACGGAAGGACACCTGAACGACTTCAGCGTGTTGTTTCGGATGCACGTGAAAAAGGAATCATCTAATTGAATATTAATTTGCAAAACAAAAAGCACTTACTTGTTCATTCATCCCGAACCTGTAGGTGCTTCTTTTTTTTGTCTGTAAAACGATCTGTATTGAAATGAGTTGATGCAGTACCCACGAATGAAAAGTTAATTCGCTTGTACGCTTCAACGTGTTTAAAAAATTTATGTCTGAAGTTCCAGCAATTGTTGTTTCAGGTGTGAAAGCACATCTAATCAATTGGGGGAACTGAAATAATGGATAATACAACAATAAAGAAGGATATAAAAATAACAGTAATTTCTACAAATAAACCTTCAAAAGAAGCAATACTTAATACTGCAACTTATCTTAAATCCTTAGGTAAATAACCTTTGGATTTTTTATTTAAAATAAAGTTGTCCCCAATTACATTTCTAACCGGATCGGGGAAAACGACAACACTATATTCACTCATTCATTATGCAAAACGCCACTTTAATCGAAATATTATTACACTTGAAGACCCAGTTGAAACAAAGAGTGAGGAGGTCATGCAAGTACAGGTTAATGAAAAAGCAGGTATTACATATGCTGCAGGACTAAAGGCGATTTTAAGACACGACCCGGACATCATTATGGTTGGTGAAATTCGTGATCGCGAAACAGCACAAATCGCAATTCGTGCAAGTTTAACAGGCCACTTGGTACTCTCCACAATGCATACTCGTGACGCAAAGGGAGCCATTTATCGATTACTTGAATTCGATGTGAGTATATCTGAAATCGAACAAACCTTAATTGCTGTATCAGCTCAGCGCCTAGTTCAGCTGAAATGTCCGTTTTGTGATGGAGTTTGTTCTCCTTATTGTAAAAAACTAAGGAAAAAAAGACGTTTGAGTATTTATGAATTACTATTTGGGAAGAATCTCAATGCTGTCGTAAAGGAAGCGAAGGGTGAAGTGTCTGACTATTACTATCCAACTTTAAAGGATGTCATAAAAAAAGGGATTGCCCTTGGCTACCTATATCCCGATGCATATAACAGATGGGTGTACAGTTATGAAGACTAGAAAAAAATGGAGTTTAAAGGATCAAGCTTCCATTTTAAAACGTTTAAGCAGCTTACTCGAAAAGGGTTACACGTTAAATGAGGCGTTAAACTTTCTTCGTGTAAATGAAAGTGGCACCAAAAAAGAAGATTTGATGCAATGTATGGGCATGCTTTCTGCTGGGCATTCATTTCGTCATGCACTTTCAAACCTTCATTTTCATCATGATGTATTGAGTTATCTTTACTTTGCTGAGCAGCATGGTGATATGGAATTTGCGTTAAGAGAAAGCAGTGAAATACTAAATAAAAAAATGACCCATTTAGAAAAGTTAACAAAAATTCTTCGCTATCCAATCTTTCTTATCATAACGGTGATGATCATCTTATCCGTCGTGCAATCAGTAATTACTCCACAATTTCAACAGCTTTACAATTCAATGAATATTGAAGCATCCTTCTTTTCTCTTTTTTTATTGTTTGCATTTGCCGCTTTAAAATGGCTTGGAATTGGATGTATTGGAATAGGGGCGGTCATGATTTTCTACTATATTAGTGTGTTTAAGCATAAACCCATTGAAAAGCAAATGGCCCTTTTAGTAAAAATCCCGATTATAAGCAAAATTTTCATCATGTTTCACAGTTATTTTTTTGCTCTGCAGCTTAGCAATCTTTTAAGAGGCGGACTGTCCACGTTTGAAAGCTTAAAAGTTTTCGAATCACAAAATATTATCCCATTTTATCAAATCGAGGCCATACACCTAATAGAAAAGTTGAAAACAGGATTACACCTGCATCAAATCATAGATGATCGAGGGTTTTACGAAACTGAACTTTCGCTAGTTATTTTGCACGGACAAGCAAATGGACAGTTAGCTAGAGAGCTTTATATGTACAGTCAGCTGGTTATTGAAAAACTTGAATCGAAAATCATAAAAGCAATGACAATCATTCAGCCAACTATTTATGTATGTGTAGGGATAATCGTATTATTTGTTTATTTATCAATGCTGATGCCAATGTACAAAATGATGGAAAATATATAGGAGGTCATTATGAAAAATGAAAAAGGATTTACACTGATTGAAATGCTAATCGTATTGTTGGTCATCTCTATTTTACTGCTCATTACCATTCCTAACGTAACAAAACATCATGCAAGCATTCAAGAGAAGGGCTGTGAAGGATTAATAAATATGGTGCAAGCTCAAACAACTGCTTATGAGATTGATAACGATGAAGTACCTACAATAGAAGAATTGAAGACTGCTAAATATTTACGTGATACTCCCGTATGCCCAAATGGAAATAGCATAGCCATCTCTGCAAATGGTGAGGTTACTGAAGTTGTTACAGAAACGGGTTCTTAATCAAAAGGGGTTTACCCTTTTAGAATCACTTCTAGTCTTGTTCATTGTAAGTACGATGAGTCTTATCCTTATTACTAATATAGCGCCAATCTATCATAAAAAAGTGATTGAAACATTTTTGAATCAATTTGAGAAGGATATGTTATATGCGCAACAATATGCATTAGTTAACGAGGAGCTTGTATTTGTTCTTTTTAAAAGTGAACAAAATCTTTATAAAATTGAATCAAACGAACAAGAGGTAGATTTATTAACGAGAAATTATCATCCTAAAATCAAAATAGAGGGTGCCACTCTCACGAATAAAATTACTTATATTAGCAATGGTTCGATTCAAAAAAGTGGTACCATGTTCATTTCATATAAAGATAGCACGTATAAAGTTATTTTTTATCTGGGGAAAGGGAGGTTTAACATTGAGAAATTGTAAAGGATTTTCGTTTGCTGAAACGATTGCTGCATTTAGTATGTGGAGCATCATTGCCACCATGCTCATTCCCCAAGTAGTCCTTTTAACTCAAGAAAAAATAAATACCCAACAATCAATAAAAGCATACAAAATTCTTTATGAAAAAACACAACAAGTTGTCTATAACGAGATGCCAATGGCAGATGAAGAGTTTGTAGTAGATAATGAACACTATTCCTTAACATGGGAGGAGGATAATGAGTATTCGAAAGCTTGCTTGCATTGGACGAATGAATTCCAAAAATCAAAATCAGTTTGCTTTCTTTTACCATAACGAAGGCGGATTTACTTTCTTAAATATGCTTCTTACCTTTTTTATTTATTCAATCATCATTTCTACCTTTGCAATCATTCTTCATATTTTACTTTCTCATTCGCAGCATGAAAAAGATCTAAAGCCATTTGAATGGGAGCTTTTTGTCATCCAATTACATAGTGAGTTGAAGGAAGCGAGGGATATTGCTGTAAATAAGACAGAAGTAACCTTCATTAATAAACAAGGGCAATTCGTCAGTATAAATCACTATCAGAACGTCATACGCAGACAAGTAATTGGCAAAGGACATGAAATTTATTTATTTAAAGTGAAAAATGTTGATTTTAGTCATGCTCCTAAAGGTGTTCACATATCTGTTATAAGTACCGCGGGAAAAGTCTATCACTATACATTCAGATCATTTAAGGACTTAATAAAATCATGAACGATGAAAAAGGATTTATCTTCCCAACAACAATGGTTATGATTCTCTTTTGTTTGTTGATCATTACACATATTTCAATGACTCTTATAAGTGAAAAGAAATTCTATTCAGAAACTGAGCAGCATTATGTACTCGAGAATTTAATGCAGGTAGCTGTAGAACAATCATTAGCGCAAATCAAAGACGGCACTGCGATACTGAATGAAACGACAACATTCAACACGACCAATGGTACATTTATCTATAGTGTGATAAAAACTTCACCAAACATTTATGAAGTCGAAATTACATGTATATCAAATAAAAACAAAGAATATACAGCTAAATATCAGTATGATTACGCAATAAATGAAATGATTTTATGGTCTGAATATTAGCAATTATGTTATTGTAAAAAGAAAAGCGTGGAGGAACTTGAACTTGAAAGCTATCTATTTAACCGGTTTTATGGGAGCGGGAAAAACGACTATAGGAGAAAAGCTAGCAGAAAAGCTTAATCTGCCAGTACTTGATACAGACCAGGAAATCATAAAAAAACGAAACATGAGCATTAAGGAAATCTTTGAAAAATATGGTGAAACCTTTTTTCGTCAATCTGAAACAGAGATTCTCAAAGAACTCCCAACTAAAGACGTGATTATAACAACAGGTGGGGGTATCGTAATAACAGCTGAAAATCGTAATTGGATGAAAACTCAAGGTACTGTTGTTTTGTTACATGCAGACTTAAACATTATTTATGAACGGGTTCATTACGATTCTAATCGGCCACTTGCTAGTAAAAAAACGAAAGAAGAGTTAATCGATCTATATCAATCACGTGTTACCTTTTATAAAGATTGTTCATTAGAAGTAGATACGTCAAATAAAAAGATTGATGAAATTGTGGACGAAATCATCTCACGATTAAAAGAATGATCATTTGGCTATAAATAGAGGTAAGAACAATTTTATCGCAGATTAAGAGACAGACTGTCGTTAACCATTAGCTGGGAAAGGGAAAACGCCCACTGATGGAAATCTCGCTTTATAGAGGAGTTTTTACCTTGTCGACAAATGATTATGTTAAATATGTAACACAACAAATTGTAAAGTATATGGACACTCCAAAAGAAACCCGAAAGCAGCAACGGGAAGAAAGGAAGCAGATCGAAACATCCTCAACAGTAGTCAGTAATAGATGGCTTGGGATCTTGCCGTTCGCGATTAAGCTAATTATGAATAAGAAAAAAAAGTAAGCACAATTTCAATATTGAAATTGTGCTTACTTTTTAGTATCCTATTATATTTCTTCCATCATTTGCATATGAATTTGAGAAGAGACAACTGTTCGTAAGAGCTATGCTTCAGGAATAACTTGTACCTTTTTAATTTTACCTGTAGATGAATCAAAAGTAATCGTTGTGTAAACAGCAAAATCCTGCATACCTTCTCGCAAGGTAAAGCGATATTGTTTTACAGTAATATCCTTCTTTGCTTTGTCCCAAATTTTTTGAGAAAATAGGATTTGAGACAACGGATATCGTTTTTTCGTTTCTTTTACTGCCACATCCTCCCACGTTTTTTGGGAAACAGCATGGACCTCAGGAGAAAAAGATACCTGAATAGTTGATATTCCGTATAGCAGCGCAAGAAAAAATACCCATTTTTTCACTTTTAAACACCATCCTTATTATGCATGTTTTACCAAAATCGAGGAATCTATACATATATTTAAGGATGTAAAAGAGGTTCAATCAAATAGAGTAGTTGAGGGAAGGGGGGACAGAATTGGCTACGAACATTTTCACATTTTTAATTATTTTCCTTGTTTTTATTATCATTGCACTTTTAATTAGTTCGAAAGCAAAGAAAAATAAGAAAACGAGAAAGGATGATGCCATCTTTATTCCACCAACAAAGATAGGTGATTCGGATCCAAGGCATAGACAAGATGATCATGATGCAAAGGATTCGTTTGATGGGTTTGGAGGGGACTCCGGCGGTGATGGTGGCGGCGGAGATTAAATTCAATTATTTTATAAGGCGAACAAAGGGCTGTCCACTGACGCCCTTTTGCTATTTCGCTGCTTCACAAAATTGAAGGAACTGTTGAATTTCGTCAGAGGATAATCCAATTTGTTTTGCTTCTTTTATTAGCTCGAGCCATTCTAGATCTAGTGAGTCTGTTTGAACATGCTCCTTCACATTAATCATTTTGCTTGTCCTCCAGGATAGGATTTGTTTTTTGATTTTTTGCATCCTTCCATTTTCTAAACTTCAAATAATCTCGAAATTCGATAAAATCTTTTTTACTCATACCTTCTAGGATTGCTTTATTCAACAATTTGTTCCATTCATCATCAACAATTAACTTTTTTGCCTGCATCTCAGAAGGTGTACCAAGCAAATCTTCAACTTCTGTTTCAAGAGTCGTTGCAATCTTTCTTAAAAATTGAAGCGAAGGATTTTTTTGAACATCTCGCTCAATATAACTTAAGTAAGATTTCGATACTCCAGCTAACTCAGCTAATTCGCTAATTGAATATCCCTTCTTCATTCTCAACTCCCTTAAACGTTCTCCAACCATATAATGGGTCTCCTTATCCTCAGGTACCAAAATGTAATCTCTCGATATTCATTATATGAAACATTTTGTTCTTAATAAAATATCAAAAACATGTGAAAAAGAGAGATAGAGTAAGAAAATTGAGGATTGTCGTTCGTTTTAACGGTAATATAGCAAAATTTAGAAGTTTTTTAAAATAGGAAAAATAGCATATATTGATAGATGGAAATACAATCGATCAATCCTTTTTAAAGAACAATAATTAACACTTATGTAATATAATTTGAAAAAGTATAATGAATCATTTTATGAAATTATCTATATAATTAGACCTATTATATTATCATTTATAAAAATTAAAAATATTAAATAAAAGCATTGACTCGTTCTTTATAATGAACTATCCTAAATTATAGAACGAGAGAAATTTTACCAGTCATGATGAGATAGTAGCCGTTCTTTATTAAGAAAAATAATGAGTAGGTGAGGGATTTAATGTCCAGCTTTCATGAGCTAGAAGATAAATATTTAAATGATTACAAGCAATCAAAAGAAATTAATCTAAAAGAAGTCTTTCAGATTCTAAAACGGTATGTGTGGATCATACTTATCATTACAATCATGTCAACAATTGCAGGACTGTTTTATACAAAAGCTACATACACACCTATGTATCAATCAACGTCGAGAATTATTATTGGTGCAGATAATACGTTAATTACAACCCTAAAGGTCATCATTCAAGATTCAACCGTATTAGAAAAAGTAGTAAAAAAATTAGATCTTCCATATTCCCCTGAAACACTTAGCGGGAAGATTCTTGTTGGTAGTATAGATAATTCACAGGTTGTCACAATAACGGTCACTGATTCAAACCCAGAACAAGCAGCAATTATTGCAAATACGATTGCTGAAACATATAAAGAAGAAATTCCAGCAATTATGAATTTTAAAGATATAACGCTTTTATCTGAAGCAAAGGTATATCCAATACCTATTAATGAAGATCAAAATAAAACTGTCATTATAGCTTTAATCGGCGGAATAGTCATTGGAATTGGTCTAGCATTCTTGTTGGATTCGTTAAATGATAGTGTCAGAAAAGAAGATGAAGTTGAAGAACTGCTGGGAATTCCAGTATTAGGATCTGTATCAAAGATGAAAAAGAGAAATATGCAAAAAGAGAAAAAAAAACAAACGAAGTACGAATCAAGGAGTGAGACGCTTGGTACTTAATATTAATAAAAAAAACGCTTTAAGGGATATGACGAAGCGGAATCTCGTCTCCTATACAAATCCAGGTTCACAAATAGCAGAACAATTTAGGACAATAAGAACAAACATTCAATTTTTATCAATTGATCAAAAACATAAAACGATAATTATGACATCACCATCTGTAGGAGAAGGAAAAACAACCTCAGCCATTAACCTAGCTATTTCAATTTCGCAACAAGGTGAGAGAGTTTTGTTAGTTGATGCAAATTTACGGAGTCCGTCATTACATACATCATTCAATTTAAAAGATTCATATGGTTTAACAGATGTGTTAATGGGGAGAACTTCCTTAGAAGAAGCTGTATTCCAAACTCAAATTGGTAGACTAGAGGTTCTTACTAGTGGTTTAATTCCGCCAAATCCAACAGAGTTAATTGGATCGAGGGCAATGAATTATTTTATTAATGATGTAAAAGAAGAATATGACACGATTATCTTTGATAGCCCGCCTGTTCTCGATACGACAGACACGAAGCTATTAGCAGGACAGTGTGATGGAGTTGTAATGGTACTGAATAGCGGTAAAACAGATAGAGAAAAAGCTGCTGAGGCAAATCGACTGTTAAACCTAGTTAGAGCAAAGGTATTAGGAGTTATTTTAAATCAAAAGGAATAATTTCGCACCTATATGTTCTTTATAAAGAATTAAATGTGCTTGATAAATGAATTTTTAGGCGATGTCTCCTAGCCTTTATCAATGGAGGCACTCGACCATGCTGTGGGTTGAAAAATACCTTAGACGCAAGTCGTCAAGAGCATGGTGTGAGGGCGGGTTAAATGCCCACATTAATAAAATAATTACTTATATGTCTTGGTTGGCGAGAAATATAGGTAATTATTTTATTAAAAGGAGCCTGAAATTATGAAGGAATTTGATCAATTTCCAAAGGTTATGAAAAAACTCGTTCGCTACATAAAACAAGATGCATCCATTGATCAACTTGAGCAATTTAAAAGGGTGTTAGATTACACAATTGAAAAACGAATGATGATGCTAAAGAAAATATCACAAGACTCATAAAGAAGGGAGTGAGCTTCCATTGTCCTATCAAAGTAGAATCTGGTTCTTAATCATTTTAGATTCATTTATTGTATTATCAACGATTTTCTTTAGTCAAAAGTTAATCAATCCAAACCTACAAACATTAACAATTCCTATTTTCATCAGTTCGATCTCTTTGCTACTTGGACATCATCTTTTTTCTTTCATCTATAAGCTTTATAAAAAAGCCTGGGAATATGCGAGCATTGGTGAATTGATCAGCATCTTTAAGGTTATAACCTACACAATCATTGTGACTGGTTTTGTTCAATTACTTGTTCAAAAGCAAGTTGATTACCGTATCTTAACGATTACATGGATGATTCATCTACTATTAATCGGTGGATCCCGTTTCTTTTGGAGAATTTACCGTGATACGTACTTAAAACATCCTATGAATAAAAAGCGTACGCTTATTGTTGGAGCCGGTTCAGCAGGTACGATGGTAGCAAGGCAGCTCTTACATAATCATGATACTGAACTTCTACCTGTTGCATTTATTGATGATAATTTAAACAAACAAAAATTAGATATATTAGGGGTACCAGTTATAGGTGGAGTTAAACAAATAGAGCAGTTAACAAAAGAGTACAACATTGACAATATTGTTATTGCAATACCGTCTTTAAACAAAAAACAGCTCAATCAAATCTTTAATGAATGTGCAAAAACATCAGCGAAAACTCAAATGATTCCTATGCTTGAGGATTTAATGACTGGTAAAGTGTCCGTTAATCAATTTAGAGATGTCCAAGTAGAAGATCTGCTTGGTCGTGAAACAGTAGAACTGGATATGACAAGCATAAATGATTATGTAACAAATAAGGTTGTTCTAGTTACTGGTGCAGGCGGCTCAATTGGTTCGGAAATTTGTCGGCAGATCTCAAAATTTAAACCTAAGACAATGGTTTTGTTAGGACATGGAGAAAACAGTATTTATTCCATCGAAATGGAACTAAAAGAAGCGTTCAAAGATACTGAAATCGATATCATCACTGAAATTGCAGACCTCCAAGATTATGAAAAGCTAATGAACGTCATGACCATCTATCAACCGAATGTTGTCTATCATGCTGCAGCACATAAACATGTACCACTTATGGAGCGAAGCCCAGAGGAAGCGGTAAAAAACAATATTATTGGAACAAAAAATATTGCAGAGGCCGCAAGTATTCACGGTGTTGAAACATTTGTCATGATCTCAACAGATAAAGCTGTAAACCCAACTAGTGTCATGGGCTCAACGAAGAGATTAGCAGAAATGCTCATTCAACACTTTGATCAAATCAGCTCAACAAAATTTGTCGCGGTACGATTTGGAAATGTATTAGGTAGTAGAGGAAGTGTCATTCCACTCTTTAAAAAGCAAATCCAAAAAGGCGGGCCGGTTACCGTAACACATCCAGATATGGTCAGATACTTTATGACGATTCCAGAGGCTTCCCGATTAGTTATACAGGCAGGAGCCCTTGCTAAGGGTGGTGAAATCTTTGTCCTTGATATGGGTGAACCAGTCAAAATTGTCAACTTAGCAAAAAATCTGATCAAACTTTCGGGTAACAATATAGATGATATTGGCATTGAATTCACAGGAATGAGACCGGGTGAAAAGCTTTTTGAAGAGCTTCTAAAGAAAGAAGAGGTCAATGAAGACCAAATTTATCCGAAAATCTACATTGGTAAAACATCTGCTTTATATATAGAAGAAATTGAATACATTATCAACAACTTTAGGTCATTAGAACGAGATCATTTAAGAAAGATATTAGTAGACCTCGCGAATGAACGAGTTCCATTTCAAGAAAAGTTAGTTTCAGTTTAATAGAGGAGAGTGTCACAGTGAAAGTAAGAAAAGCAATTATCCCAGCAGCAGGATTAGGGACAAGATTTTTACCAGCAACTAAAGCGATGCCAAAAGAAATGCTCCCAATTGTCGATAAACCAACTATTCAATATATTATCGAAGAAGCAGTGGAATCAGGAATTGAAGACATCATCATAGTCACAGGAAAGGGCAAGCGAGCCATTGAAGATCATTTTGATCACTCATTCGAACTAGAGCAAAACTTATTAGAAAAAGGAAAACTTGATCTATTAAATGAAGTCCAAAAATCTTCAAAACTTGTTGATATTCACTATATTCGCCAAAAAGAACCACGCGGCTTAGGACATGCAATTTGGTGCGCACGAAAATTTATCGGAAACGAACCATTCGCTGTCTTACTAGGTGATGATATTGTCCAAGCAGAAAAGCCTTGCTTAAAGCAAATGATTGAACAATACGAGCGATACAATGCGTCAATCATTGGTGTACAACACGTAATAGACGAAGAGGTCTCACGCTACGGAATTGTAGATGCCGTAGCAATTGGCGAACGTTTTTATAATGTTAGCAATCTAGTTGAAAAACCAAAGCAAGAGGAAGCGCCATCAAATCTAGCGATCATGGGCAGATACATTTTAAGTCCAAAAATCTTTGATATGCTTGCAGAACAAAAGCCAGGTGCTGGCGGAGAAATTCAATTAACAGATGCTATTGCAACATTAAACAACATCGAAGCGATTTATGCCTATAACTTTGAAGGCAAGCGCTATGACGTTGGAGAAAAAATGGGTTTCATTCAAACAACAATTGAGCTCGCATTACAGCGTGAGGACCTTAAGTACGAACTGCTAGACTTTTTAAATAAGGTAATAGAAAAAGAAGTAGCTGAAATTTAACATCCTTTCTATAGGGTGTTTTTTCATGCTTCAAAAAGGGTGAAAATACATGCCAAATAAAGTGTTATTCTGTGCAACAGTCGATTATCATTTCAAAGCCTTCCACCTTCCAATTTTGAAATGGTTCAAAGAAAAAGGCTGGGAGGTTCACGTTGCAGCAAGTGGTGAAATCGAGCTTCCGTATGTTGATCAGAAATTTAATATACCCATTCAACGCTCGCCATTTCAAGTAAAGAACGTTGAGGCCTATCAAGAGCTAAAGGCAATCATCAATAAAAATGATTATAAAATCATCCATTGTCATACACCAATGGGAAGTGTACTAACACGTCTTGCAGCTAAGCAAGCAAGAAAACATGGAACAAAGGTGTTTTACACAGCACATGGCTTTCATTTCTGTAAGGGCGCACCAATCATGAACTGGATGCTTTATTATCCGATTGAGAAGGTACTTGCTAGGTACACGGATTGCTTGATTACGATCAATGATGAAGATTACAATCTAGCAATCTCACATCGGTTTAAAGCGGGAGAGATTGAGCATGTTCATGGTATTGGGGTGGATACGGAGCAGTTTAAGCCTGTTAGTGAAGAACTTAAACGTATACGAAGAGAAAATCTTGGTTATCAAGCTGATGATTTCATACTATTTTACGCAGCCGAGTTTAATAAAAATAAGAATCAGCAATTTCTTATTAAAGTAATGGCTAAAATCAAGGACTCAATACCAAATGCAAGGTTACTGTTAACAGGGGAAGGTGTACTTCAAACCTCTTGTAGTAAATTAGCAACTGAACTTGGTGTTGATCACATGGTAGAATTTTTAGGTTATCGTAAGGACATAGTAAACCTTCTTCCAATGTGTGATATTGCCGTAGCCTCAAGTTTGCGTGAAGGATTGCCTGTTAATATTATGGAGGCGATGGCATGTGGTCTTCCTGTTGTTGCAACAAAGAATCGAGGACACATCCAGTTAGTAAAAAACAATGAAAATGGTTTTATCGTAAATCCGGAAGAAGTCGAATTGTTTTCAAAAAGATTGAAGGAATTAGGAACAGATAAAGTATTATGTAAAACGCTTGGGAAAAATAGTTTAAGGATGGTTAAACAGTTTTCCTTATTAACTGTCAGTATGGAATTACACAGCATTTATTCTCGATATATGTTGAGGGATATTGATGAAACCAAAGATCAGTATAATCGTGCCTATATATAATGTTGAAAATTATTTAAGTAGATGTTTAGATAGTTTACTATCACAGGATTTCAAGAATTTTGAAATTATTGCAATTAATGATGGTTCTACAGATAATAGCTTGAATATCCTTCAAGAGTATGCGGAAAGTGATAATCGAATCTTTATTATTGATATAGAAAATAATGGCGTTTCGGCAGCTAGAAATGATGGGCTTTCTCACGCAAAAGGGGAGTATATAGGATTTGTTGACCCAGATGATTGGATCGAACCACAGATGTATAAGGATATGTTAAAGATTGCAGAAGACGATTTTATTGATATTGTTATGTGTAGCTATATTCGTGAATTTGGAACTCATTCAAAAGAAAAAACATTTGCATTACCTGAACGAAGTACTTACTACAATGATGATGTTCACAAAAATATTATGAGGCGTCTAGTCGGACCAATAAATGAGGAAGTTGCGAATCCGGAACTCCTTGATGCGTGGGGAACTGTATGGTCAAAACTGTATCGAGCTGAGTTCATAAAAAACAATAACCTACAATTTGTTGACTTGAGAGAAATAGGTAGCAATGAAGATACGCTTTTTAACATTCATGCTTGCTACTATGCAAAAAGCTTTGTTTTACTTAACAAACCTTATTATCATTACTGGCGTGCAAATAACACATCAATCACATCTAAACACAACCCTAAGTTAGTTAGCCAATTTGGAAAGCTTTATACTAGGATGGAGAACTTTCTTAATGAAAAAAAATTGGGAGAAGAATATAAGATAGCTTTGAGCAATCGAATTAGTCTAAATACTTTAGGCTTGGGTTTAAATACGATAAGTAGAGGTAATAACCATTCCGTTATAAAACAAGTAAAAGACATAAAAGTACTTTTAAATAATAACCGTATTAAACGTTCCCTAGAACAATTTGATTTAAAGCATTGTTCAATGATATGGAAAACGTTTTTTTTCTTTGCAAAAAAACGATTGGCTTTCGGACTATATATGATGCTAATGTCAATTGAAGTGCTAAGAAAGACAGTAAGATAGGAGGAATTTCCTTGCAACCTATAAGAGTTTTACAGGTAGTAACGATTATGAATCGTGGCGGTCTTGAAACGATGCTAATGAATTACTACCGACAAATTGATCGAACAAAGATACAATTTGATTTTATGGTGCATCGCGATGAAAGAGGTCATTATGACGACGAAATTGAAAGTCTAGGTGGTAAAATTTATCGAATGCCTCCAATTCGTCCAGGGAATTATCATAAATATTTCAATCTATTAAATGAATTTTTTTCAGAACATAAAATGTTTAAAGTTGTACACGGACATAATAACGAAAATAGTTGTTTCGTCTTAAGAGCAGCAAAGCGATTCGGAGTTCCATGCAGAATAGCACACAGCCATTTAAGTGATTTAGGGATTGATATAAAATTGCCTTTTCGATTGTATGCGAGACATGTTATGAAAGATAATCCTACTCAATACTTTGCTTGTTCGAAGAATGCAGGAAAATGGCTATTTGGGGAACAGCAAGAGGTAACAGTACTTAGCAATGCTGTCAACGTTAATGATTTTAAGTTCAGTGAGCAGATAAGAAGTAAAATTCGAAAAGAACTAAATATTGATAATAAATTAGTTATAGGACATATTGGAAGATTTAACAAGCAGAAAAATCATGAATTACTTATTGATATTTTCAAGGCTGTACATGAAAAAAAATCTGATGCAATACTTCTATTAATAGGTGACGGTCACTTACGATCAGAAATTGAAAAAAAAGTAGAAAAATTAGGTTTAAGTTCAAATGTAAAGTTTTTGGGAGTAAGAGAAGATATAGCACAATTAATGCAGGCTATGGACCTTTTTCTATTTCCATCTCTGTTTGAAGGATTGCCAGTTGTTTTAGTTGAAGCCCAAGCTGCAGGATTAAATTGCATTGTTTCTGACTCAATAACGAGTGAAACAGACATTACTGGAAGAATTCAATATATTAATCTCAAAGATTCGATAGATCTGTGGGTTGATAGAGTTATTACTACGACAACAGAACATGCTGATACATCTCAGATGTTGAGATCTAACGGATTTGATACAACAACAATGGCGAACTGGTTAACTGACTTTTACCTTGAAAATTCTTTAGAAAAGGTGGGAGTTTAAAGAATGGCTACAACATTAACAGTGTTTACCCCCACATACAATCGTGCTTACACTCTACACCTTTGTTATGAGAGTTTGAAAAGACAAAGGAGTAAAGATTTTGTCTGGCTAATCATTGATGACGGTTCAACTGATAATACAAAAGAGCTTATAAATATTTGGCTAGCAGAAAATATTGTACCTATCCGTTATCATTATCAGGAAAATCAAGGAATGCACGGAGCACACAATGCTGCTTATGAATTAATTGATACTGAACTAAATGTCTGTATTGATTCCGACGACTATATGGCTGATGACGCTGTTGAAAAGATTGTTGGATTTTGGAAAAAACATGGTAGTGACAAATATGCTGGTCTAGTGGGCCTCGATGCAACACCAGGTGGAACAGTCATTGGAACAAAGATGCCAGATCATTTAAAAGAATCTACACTTTCACATCTTTACGGAAAATATAAAGTGAAAGGTGATAAAAAGTTAGTTTACAGAACAGAATTAACGAAAAAAACTCCACCTTATCCTGTCTTTCAAGGAGAGAAGTATTGTCCATTAAGTTATAAATATATTCTCATTGACCAACAATGCCCGTTACTAGTAATGAATGAGATTCTTTGTTATGTAGAGTATTTACCAGATGGTTCTAGTATGAATATTATTAATCAATATAAGAAAAATCCTAAGGGGTTTGCTTTTTTTAGGAAAGTTGCAATTCAATATGCACCAACGTTTAAAGATAGGCTTAGGGAGTCTATGCATTATGTTTCTAGTAGCTTGATGATTGGTAATAAGAAATTTTTATTGGAATCACCTAATTTTTTTACTACGTTATTAGCGACACCATTTGGGATTTTACTTTATTTTTATATAACTAGAACAAATAAAGCTACTGTTTTAAAAAGTGGTTAGATTCATAAATTGAAAGGATAAAATAATGACAGTACTATGGGCTATGCTCTTAACCGTGTTTATATTAGCTTTTTTATCAAGGTATATACCAGTACAAAGTGCTACACTTCATTATACATATATTAAACCTAATAAATTCATGATTATTTTAGCACTCACATGCATAGTACTCGTATCTGGTTTAAGAAACAATATTGGTGATACTTACTTTTACATGCAATCATACGAGATTCAAGATTTTACGTGGGATCACATATTAGAAAATAAAGACCCAGGGTTTGGTGTCTTACAAATGTTATTAAAAAACATTTCGAATGACCCACAGCTTCTTATATTTATCACTGCTTTAGTAACAAATATATTAATCGTTGTTACGTTATATAAATATACGAAAATGATCGAATTAAGTATCTATGTCTTTATTACATCTGGAATGTTTACTGTTTCAATGAATGGGATTCGTCAATTTTTTGCTGCTTCAATAATATTTTGGGCAACAAAATATTTACTTGATGGAAATTTTAAGCGATATTTTTTTATTATACTTTTTGCATCCACCTTTCATGAAAGTGCTTTAATTTTAATTCCAATATATTTTATTGTTAGAAGGAAAGCATGGACAAAGGTAACCTTCTCTCTATTGGGACTCGCGATTCTACTTGTAATGGGATTCAATGAATTTTCTCAATTTTTATTTGCTGCAATCGAAGATACACAATATGGTCATTATAGTAATTTCGTAGCGGGTGGAGCAAACATAATTAGGGTTTTTGTTGACTCTGTTCCAATTATAATAGCTTATCTAGGAAGAGATAAGCTAAGAAAGCTATGGCCAAAAAGTGATATTATCGTGAACATGTCTTTAATCAGCTTAGTATTTATGTTTATAGCAACACAAAACTGGATTTTTGCTAGGTTTAATATTTATTTTAGTTTATACAACTTAATTTTAATTTCATGGATTATCTTATTATTTAAAAAAAATAACCAAAAATTTGTTTATTATAGTTTATTAATTTTTTATTTGATGTATTTTTATTACGAACAAGTAATTTCATTAAGTTTGCAATATAGAAGCGACTATATAAATTTTTAAGAGGGACTAATATGAGTTATTTAGAAAAATTAACCGAACAAAATTTACAGGAAATCCTTGAGAATGTTTATAAAAAAGGTGAAGAAGTAGAATGCGTTAGTGTAATGGAATTAATAGAAGAAATTCAAAGACAATTTCAAGGATACATTACAAAGTGAAAGAAGGGGAAAAATGAAACGATTGTTTGATTTGATAATCTCAGTTATATTATTTATTTTGCTTTCCCCAATCATAATCTTCATTGCAATACTTGTAAAATTAAAATTAGGCTCTCCAATCTTTTTTAAACAACAACGACCAGGCTTACACAGTAAGCCTTTTTATTTTTATAAATTTCGAACAATGACTGATGAAAAAGATGACAAGGGAATTTTATTACCTGATCATTTAAGATTAACTCCTTTTGGAAAGTTCTTAAGGAAATCTAGTTTAGATGAGTTTCCGCAATTAATCAATGTGATAAAAGGTGATATCAGTTTAGTCGGTCCAAGACCGTTATTAATGGAATATTTACCTCTTTATACGAATGAACAAGCTAAGAGACATCTAGTAAAACCAGGTATTACAGGTTGGGCACAAATAAATGGTCGGAATAGTATATCTTGGGAAGAAAAGTTTGAGCTAGATGTTTGGTATGTGGAAAATCGTACATTTATACTCGATATAATAATTTTATTTTTAACTATAAATAAAGTAATAAAATCACAAGGGATTAATCAACCTGGTAACGCTACTGTTGAAAAATTTAAAGGCTCTATTGTGAAAGAGGGAAATGGATGAATATTGTTATAATCGGCCAAGGTGGTCATAGTAAAGTTATTAAAGATTTGATTCGTAATTACGAGAGCTATAAAATAATTGCGTTGTTAGATGACAAATTTGAAGATTTTGTAAGTGAAGATGAAGTTTTTTATGGGCCAATCGCATCTTATCAGTTTCTTATCAATCAATATAAAGATATTAAATTTATAGTAGCAATTGGAAATAATAAAACAAGAAAAAAAATTGTCGAGACTCTTAACCTTGAAGTTTATAATTATACGACGATTATTCATCCCTCGGCAATTGTAAGTCCTAGTGTAAAAATCGGAAAAGGGACTGTAATAATGTCAAATACTGTAATTAATGCTGATGTGGAGATTGGAAATCACGTTATCATTAATACGGGTTCAATAATAGAACATGATAATAAAGTAAGTGATTTTGTACATGTGTCACCAAATGCAACCTTAACAGGAAATGTACATGTAGGTGAAGGCGTACATATAGGCGCAGGTGCAACAATTATTCCTAATGTTTTTGTAGGGGACTGGTCTGTCATTGGGGCTGGAGCAACAGTTATAGATTCAATTCCTGAAAATATAACGGCTATGGGTGTACCAGCAAGAATAAAAAAACTTGTAGGAGGTGCTTAATTTTGCCACAAAAAATACAACAAAAAAGAATATTTCTTTCGTCCCCACATATGAGTGGAAATGAATTAATATATATAAATGATGCATTTGAATCGAACTGGATTGCACCTTTAGGGCCAAATGTTGATGCGTTTGAAAGAGAAATAGCAAATTATGTAGGAGTCAGTGAAGCTGTTGCCGTAAGTTCAGGTACTGCAGCAATTCATCTGGCTCTTTCTTTATTAGAAGTGAAAAAGGGAGATAAGGTCTTCTGTTCAACATTGACTTTTGTTGCAAGTGCTAATCCGATCCTTTATCAAGGAGCAGAACCTGTTTTTATTGATTCTGAACCTGACACATGGAATATGTCACCGCAAGCTCTTAAAAGGGCTTTGCAAGAATCATTTAATGAGGGAATTATTCCTAAAGCAGTGATCGTCGTTAATCTTTACGGTCAAAGTGCAAAAATGGATGAAATCGTCTCTATATGTAACCAATATGATGTACCTATTATTGAAGATGCAGCAGAATCTCTTGGTTCTACTTATAAAGATAAAGCGAGTGGGACTTTTGGAAAGTTTGGAGTATTTTCATTTAATGGAAATAAGATTATTACTACGTCAAGCGGTGGAATGCTAGTTTCGGATGAGAAAGAACTATTAAATAAAGCAAGATTTTTAGCAACACAAGCTAAAGATCCCGCTCCTCATTATCAACATAGTACAGTTGGCTTTAATTATCGAATGAGTAATATACTTGCTGGAATTGGTAGAGCACAATTAGAAGTACTAGAAGAGAGAGTATTAGCAAGAAGGTTAATTTTTGAGCGTTACAAACATGAATTAGGATCAATTCCTGGAATAAAATTCATGCCAGAACTAAGTAATACGAATTCTAATCGCTGGCTCACAGCTTTAACCATTGATGAAAAAATAGCTGGTATTTCGAAAGATTATGTATTAAATAGCTTGGCTGATGAAAATATAGAAGCACGTCCAGTATGGAAACCACTTCATATGCAACCTCTATTTGAAGGAGCTAGATTCTATCTTCATAGTGAAAATATAAATATTTCGGAGCATTTGTTTACTACAGGTATGTGTCTTCCTTCAGGATCGAATATAACAGATGGTGATCAAATGAGAATTATAAATTGTATAAAAGATTGTTTAAAAATTAGTGTTTAGTATTGAAAAATTCAATGTTTTTGAAAGGAGGTTGTAAAAATGAGTTCTAGTACAATTCCTAAAACCATTCATTATTGCTGGTTCGGTGGAAAAGAAAAACCAGAAATTGTACAAAAATGTATGAAAAGCTGGAAACAGAACCTTCTTGAATATGAAATTATCGAGTGGAATGAGGAAAACTTTGATATTAACTGTAATGTATATGTACGTGAGGCTTATCATTCAGGAAAATTTGCCTTTGTAAGTGATTATGTAAGAGTATATGCTTTATATAATTTTGGAGGAATTTACTTAGACACCGATGTTGAAGTGTTTAAGTCATTTGATGAATTTTTGCATCATGAATCTTTTTGGGGATTTGAACAAGAAAATTATATTGCTACTAGTACGATTGGAGCTGTAAAAGGAAATAGCTTAATAAAGTTATTCCTAGATTCATATAAAGAAAAAGCTTTTATTAAAGAAGACGGTAGTTATGATGATTTAACGAACGTTGCTATTGTTACTAATATCTTTAAAAATTATGGGGTGGAGATGAATGGCGAATACAAAGAAATAAGTGGGATAGGAGCAGTTTATCCTCAAACATATTTTTCACCTTTTGATTACATAAACTGTAGGAAGTTTATAACTGAAAATACATATGCTATGCATCATTTTTATAAAAGTTGGCTACCGCTACATGTAAAAGTTAAAACAAACACGAAAGTAATCCTATCAAAGATAATCGGCGGACGAAATATAGAGAAATTCAGAAAATTATTAACGAAATCAAAATAAATATTTGATGAGTATGCCATTTCATGTCAGGAGAAGGAAATGAATAATCGTATTGAACAATTAGATTCAATCCGGGGTTTAGCAGCACTTTGTGTTTTTATTTCTCATATTATACTTGTTAAAACAGAAATTTTTACTGAAGCAATGAGATCTCCACTTAGACTTTTTACAAATGGGCATGCTGCAGTAATGCTTTTCTTTGTTTTAAGTGGGTTTGTCCTATCTTTAGCATTTTTGAATAAAAACAATGTATTATATATCTCTTATTTTATTAAACGTGTTTTTAGGATCTATATCCCTTATTTGGTGGCAATCGCAACTGCAATGATATCATCTATCTTCTTTTTTCGAGGCACGATTGATGGGCTTAGCGATTGGTTTAATTCATCCTGGACAGAACTACCCAATCTATATTCTATTATTGAACACATATTTATTTTAAGGAATATACATACAGATACATTTAATAATGTAATCTGGTCTTTAGTTCACGAATTAAGGATTTCGATAATTTTCCCCTTTGTTGTTTTATTTATAAAGAATATAAAGGCTAAGTATAGTTTATTATTATGTTTTGCACTATCATTTTTATCAGGATTAAATAATATTTTTCAATTCCAAATCTCTATGGGGCTTCTTACGAATTATTTTACTACAATTCATTATCTTTCTATTTTTATACTCGGTGTTTTAGTAGCTAAATATAGATTTACAATAATCCATTTTTATAGACAACTAACTATCCCTAATAAGTGGATATTTTTAATCATGTCAGTCATCATATATAACTTTGCTGATACAATCATTCCTGAAATACTAATCTCACCTATATTTGGTCCATATCTTTTAATAATAGAAGAATATTTTCAAGCACTAGGAGCAATTGGTTTTATCACTGCTGCGTTAGGTTCAGATAAAGTAGCATGGTTTTTAATGAGAAAACCATTAATATTCTTAGGAAAAATATCATATAGTTTGTATTTATATCACCTTATTGTTCTATTAAGTTGTGTACATATTCTTTATGGGTTAATACCAATATGGCAAATTCTAATAGGATCAATGGTATTAAGTATAGGAGTATCTGCTCTATTTTATTATTTAATCGAAAACCCGTGTATAAAATTTGGTAGAGTTCTAGCTGAAAAAACTATGGATAAAGAAATAGATAAATTTATACACAAAAGTAAAGAGAATTACAAAAACGTTTAAAATAAAAAATTTTAAGAGGTGGTTATGAATGAATCTAAATGTTGTGTACTCTAGTGATAATAACTATGCTCAGCATGTAGGAGTTTCTATGACATCATTATTTGAAAATAATGATGACTTTAATAATATCGATGTATATCTTATTGAAAATAATATTTCCTTAGAAAATAAAAATAACTTGAAATTAATTTGTAAGAATTACAAAAGGACAATTAAATTTATTAATTTTAAAGAATTCTCAAATAAACCTAAGTTAAATATTGGAAATTCAATCTCGATTAGTTCTTACGCAAGATTATTTCTATCAAGTATGCTTGATGATGACATTAATAAAGTAATTTATTTAGATTGTGATTCAATCATTAATAGTAGTTTAAAGGATTTATGGGATTTAGACTTAAGTAAATATTTTGTAGCTGGTGTATGCGATACAGTAAGTGATGAAACGAAATTAAAAATTAATATGGAATTATATAGTCCATATTTAAATGCTGGCATGCTTTTAATTAATCTTCAAAAGTGGCGAGAAGAGCGGGTTGAAGAAAAGTTTATAAAGTTTATAGATTCGTATAAAGGGCAAGTATTCCATCATGATCAAGGGACAATAAATGGTGTATTAAATAATAAGTTCTTAATCCTACATCCGAAATACAATAGTATGTCAACATACTTTTCAATGAGCAGAAAAGAAATTATGCAGTATTATGGTTTAAAAGATTACTATAGCGAGGAAGAATTGAAGGAAGCGATTAATTATCCAGTATTTATTCACTATACACCAGCATTTGTAAATAGACCTTGGATAAAGGGATGTAAGCATCCATTAGCATCACTTTATAAAAAGTACCTTGGTTTGACTCCATGGGAAGAAACAGAGTTAATACAGGACAAAAGGAGTATAGGAGAAAAAACTGTAGCTTTTCTATATAACCATTTGCCTTTTAAAATGGCTAATGGTATTTGTAATCTAATCTTTAAGTAATTTAGGCTAGATAGGGGAAGGTTTATGAAAAAGAAAATCTTAATAAGCATGTACTCCTTACACATTGGTGGGGCTGAGAGAAGTTTAATTGGTTTATTAGAGAGTTTTGATTATAAGAAATTTGATGTAGATTTATTTTTGTATAGACAGGAAGGAGAGTTTTTACGTTTTATTCCTAAGGAAGTAAACTTACTGCCAACAATTAAACAATATACGACTTTTGAAAGACCAGTAAAAGATATTATTAAAGAAGGTCATTTTTTTTTAGGAAGTGCAAGAATTGCTGCTAAATTTAAAAGCAAGATGAAAAATAGGGGTCAAAAGAAAGATCAAGGAACTTATAAGCAAATGCAATATACGTGGTTTTATTCGATGCCTGGACTACCAAGGTTAAATCATGAATATGATTTGGCGATAAGTTTTTTAGGACCCCATAACTTTATCCTAGATAAGGTAAAAGCAAAGAAAAAGATTGGTTGGAATCACACCGATTATTTTACAATTGTTAATCCAGATAAAAAGTTAGATGAAAAAATGTGGAGTAAATTAGATTATATTGTAAATGTATCAAAGGCGTGCGAAGATTCATTTTTAAAGGTATTTCCTAATCTTAAACATAAAACTATAGTATTAGAAAATATCATATCACCAACATTCGTAAGAGAACAGGCAAAAGAGGAAATTACAGAAATAATTCATGATAAATCTACAAAAATTTGCTCAGTGGGAAGACTAAGTCATGCAAAAGGATTTGACATGGCTATTTTAGCATGTAAAAAACTAGTAGAATCGGGCTATAAAGTAAAATGGTATGTTGTTGGTTATGGTGGGGAAGAAGTTTATTTAAAACAATTAATAAAAGATAACAACTTGACAGATCAGTTTATATTATTAGGAAAAAAAGTAAACCCATATCCATTCATAAAGAATTGTGAAATTTATTGTCAACCTTCGAGGTATGAAGGTAAAGCTGTTACGGTGAGAGAAGCGCAAATACTTGAGAAACCAGTTATAATTACAAATTATCCTACAGCAAATAGTCAATTAGAAGATAGAATAGATGGTTTAATTTGTGATTTATCAGTCGAAGGTATAGTAAATGCGATAAAAAGATTATATATGGATTTAAAATTAAGAAATAAGTTATCAAATAACTGTATTAAAAAAGATTATGGTAATATCTCTGAAATTAATAAATTGTATAATTTATTAAATCAATTAGAGAATAAGGAAGAAAATAAGAAGGTGATATTATGAAAATTTGTACTATAACATGCCATGATGTTTACAATCATGGAGCTTCGCTACAGGCCTACGGATTAATGACCTATTTACTGAAAATGGGGCATGATGTAGAAATTATTGATTATAAACCAGATTATTTAAGCAATCATTATAATATATTTTCCATTAGTAACCCTAAATGGAATAGAAATTTCTTCACAAAATTCATTTATTTGACAATTAAAATTCCAAGTAGAATTCCTGGTTTAAAAAGAAAAAAAGTATTTGATCAATTCACCTCTAATTATTTAAGAGTAACAAAATCACGATTTACATCAAATGAAGAGTTAAAGAGAAATATACCGAATGCAGATGTATTTATTTGTGGTAGTGATCAAATTTGGAATTGCTTACATAAGAATGGTAAAGATCCAGCATTTTATTTAGATTTCGTACCTAATGAAAAAATTAAGGTATCGTATGCAGCAAGTTTTGCAACTGATGAAATACCTGATGAATATAAAAATATAGTCAAATCAAGAATTGAGAAATTAGATGGTGTAAGCTTAAGGGAAAAGAGTGGTGTTGAAATTGTAAAAAAATTAGGTGTAAATAAAGCCGTAAATGTTATTGATCCAGTATTTTTATTAGAAAAAGAAGATTGGAATAAAATTGGAACTAAAGAAATTAAGGAAAAATATATACTAATTTATGATTTTGATAATAGTGACTTAATTAAGAAAATAGCAAAACAAATTAGTAATGAAACAGTTTGTAAAATTTATACAATAAATCAAAATAAGCTAAAATATGCAGATAAATACTATATTTTTGAGGGACCGGAAACTTTTGTATCTCTAATAAGAAATGCGGAATTTGTTATTTCAAATTCATTTCATGCTGCAGTATTTTCGATAATTTACGAAAAAGATTTTATTATTGTTAATCGAACTGAAAATATAAATACTAGGATGAGAGATTTATTAGATGATTTAAAATTAAATGAAAGATTAGTTAGTGAAAATTATAATTTAGATCAATTATTAAAAAAAATAGACTACAAGGAGACAAAAAAAATATTAGACTCAAAAATAAGATTTTCTCAGAAATTTCTAGAGGATGTCTTGTCTGAACCTAAGAAGGTGAGAAATATTTTATGAGAAAGATATTATTTGTAATAGATTCATTAAATAGTGGAGGGGCTGAAAAAAGTCTTATTTCACTTCTTTCTATGCTTGATTTTAAGAAATATGAAGTCGATTTATTGATGTTTTCTCAGGAAGGACTTTATTTACCTTTATTACCAAAGAAAGTAAATGTATTAGATGTTCCAAATTTTATAAAAAAACAAAGCTTAGGATTAAGAAGTATGTTCAAAAATGGTAATTTGAAAGGAATATATTATAGAATTAAAAGATCAATATATCTTAGAAATCCTTATTACAAGCGAAAATTTCACACCTCTCAAATTAATTGGAAATCAATTTCTAACGGTATAGATGAATTAGAAAGTATATATGATGTTGCAATAGCTTATAGTCAAGGATCACCAACTTACTTTGTTGGAGAAAAAGTAAAAGCAGATAAAAAATTATGCTGGATAAATACAGACTATAAAATTGCTTGTTATAATAAACAATTTGATGAAAATTATTATGAACAATTTGATAATATCATAACTGTTTCTGATTATAATAATAAGGTTTTTATAGAAGAAATGCCTATAGCGGAAGAAAAAACTTGTGTGGTTTATGATATTTTGTCTCCAAACTTAATAAAGCGCATGGCAACAGAGGGGAATGGTTTTCATGACAATTTTAATGGCCTTAAAATTTTAACAATTGGGAGATTAGTTGAAGCAAAGGGCTATGATATGGCAATAGAAGCATGCTACATGTTAAAAAAACATGGGTATAAATTTAAATGGTATGTAATTGGAGAAGGAAACATTGAAAATAAGTTGAAAAAGATGGTTAGGGAGTTTGAACTAGAAGATACATTTATCTTTTTAGGTACATTTCATAATCCATATACTTTATTAAATCAGTGTGATATATATGTTCAACCATCTAGGTTTGAGGGATTTGGTTTAGCAATAGCCGAGGCTAGGATATTACAAAAGCCTATAGTTGCTACTAACTTTCCTATTGTTCACAATCAGCTTATTAATGGGCAAAATGGAATAATTGTTAATATGAATTCAGAAGGTGTATATAAAGGTATTAAACAATTAATTGAGAATAAAAATTTAAGAGATAATATTTGCCTAAGATTAAGAAATGAGAAGGTTGGAACAGAGGAAGAAATCTATAAAGTGAACTTGTTGTTAGAATCTAGTTAAAAAAGAAGGTGAATTAATGAGGGTAAGAAAGGCGAGTTTAAATGTACTTGTTAATTTTCTGACTATCATATTAGGATTTTTACCTTCTTTTATAGTTAGAAAAGCCTTTTTAGTTTCGTTAGGTAATGAGTTTTTAGGTTTAAGCTCATTATTTACTAATATTATTGGTTTATTATCAATTGTAGAATTAGGTATTGGAAGTGCTATAATTTATTCTTTATATAAACCTTTTGCTGAAGACAATAAAGAAAAAGTAAAAGGTTATTTAAACTATTATTCTAAATTCTATAGAATAGTTGGTCTATTTATTTTTATTTTAGGTTTATTATTAATTCCTTTTTTGGATCTATTTATAAAAAATGAATTCAGTATTTTGGACGCAAGGCTGTATTTTATATTGTTTTTAATAGATACAGTTATAGGTTACTTTTTTTCTTATAAATTATCCATAATTAATGTTGCACAAGAGGGTTACAAAATATCTATAGCAACAACTCTTTCAAAGCTAATAATATCAATATTACAGTATACAATGCTTATGATTTTCCCGAGTTTTTATTTATATATACTAATTCAAATTAGTATTAATTTTTTATATTACTTAATAATGAATTATTATATAAATAATAAATATAACTGGATTAAAAAAACAAAGGGATTTATAAGTAAAGAAGAAAAAGAATCTTTGATTAAAAATATAAAAGCATTATTTTTACATAAAATTGGTGGAGTGTTAGTTCTCGGTACAGATAATTTGATAATATCGTATTATATAAATTTAACTGTTGTAGGTATTTATAATAGTTACTATTTAGTTATTGGTGCTTTTCAAACAATAATTACTTCCGCGCTTACTGGGGTAACCGCAAGTGTCGGAAATCTATTAACGGAAGAAAAGACAGAAAATAGTTATAGTGTGCATAAAAGGTTATTTTTTTTAAGTTTTTGGATTGTATCTTTTATAACTATTTCTTTATCAAACACAATTAAACAATTTGTACAATTATGGCTAGGTGAAGATCAAATATTAGATATGCTAACTATTAGTGTAGTTTTAGTGAATTTTTACTTTATATTAATGCGAGGATCTGTAGAAAGGTTTAAAGAAGGAGGAGGTATTTATCATCAAGATAGATATGCTCCTCTTTTTGAATTGGTAATAAACTTAGTTGCATCTGTAATCCTAGTTAATGTAATTGGTTTACCAGGTGTTTTTTTAGGAACTTTACTCAGTAATATATTGGTAATATTTTGGGTTAAACCTAAGATGGTTTATAAATATATATTTAATAAGAAGTTAAGTGAATATTTTAAAATGTATTTTAAGTATCTATTCATTGGCTTAATTCCTTTAGTAATTACTCACGTAGTAACATTTCCTTTAAAAGAAACTATTAATATATATGCTTTTGCAACCAACTGTATTATTAATATAATTATAATAAACTTTATTTATTTATTGTTTTTTAGAAATAATGATGAATTTTTATATTTTAAAAGGTTAGCTTTAAATGTTGTTATTAGTAAGTCGTTAAGAAAAAAACTAAAATCAATAGTCTAGAAATCTTTGATTTTAGTTTTTCTTTTAATCTCTTTTTAATAGAAAATTTTAACAATATATACCTTATTGTTATCTCAAAGGCAATTGAAGTTGAGGAATGATTAATATTTAAGTTAACTGGTTAGTAAAAGATCAATTATTCTTATTAAAGTAAAGAAAAGTTTGGGGATACGAGGGCCAGAATTCAAATCTATCTAAATTAGGTAGAAATTCAGTTGGGATATATGTAATCCATTTATTTTTTATTAATTTAGTTACAAATCTTTTTACTCTTTTTAATTTTGAGTATATCTCAAAAACTTTAATTTGGAATATTCTTTATACACCGTTAATAATTTTCGTTTCGTGTTTGTCTTATTGTTTAATTCAATTAATTAAAAGTAAAGCTTTTCTAAAAAGAAGTCAAATGATTTACTTCATTTTGAGAAACACACAATTTAATAAAAAGAGAAAGGAGAAAATCTTTTTTTTGAGTTAAATAAAAACTCTCTTGAGCTGTCATGCCAAAACCAAATTCACTCAAACATTTTTTTGTACAGGGTAGAACCACAAAAAAAGACCGCACATTACATTCTGTTTGTGTCACTACTATTTGATCAGGGAGATTTTATTTTTTTACATGGACTAATAGTTAACTATATTCAATAAAGCAATTACCTCTCTGATCCTTTTAGAAAAGAAAAAGGATGAGTGATTATTTCTCATCCTGATTGGAACCTGAAAAACTAAATGATTTAGTTACAATTTTTTAATTGTAACTAATAAAGTGGTGTTTTTTGAATGTTTAATGTTGATTGAATTATTATTTATTATAGAAATATTAGGTTGTATAATCTGGAATGTATCAGATATACATAATACATAAGGTTCCAGTGTGTTTAAGTTATGATCAACTGTAGTTGTGTATATATCTCCCTCTAATTCTAAAGTCACGTTAGCTTTGAAGGTGTTATCAGTATCATAGCCAACATAGATTGCTGGATCTTCGTTCGGTAAAATAATGTTATTAAACATATTATCTGTTGATATAAACTTAATCATAGGAATTGCATTATCATAATAAGTTAGATTTAATGGAGTACCGCCAGAGTATTTAAACTTACATTCTTTTAAAAATAAAGTAAAGGTATCTGTTACTGATTTGTCATGGTCAATTAGATAAGAGAAATTAGGGTTTGTAATTTCAATATTGCAACGGATCAATTTAATGAGACCATTAGGTTGGTTAAAGTCTGTTGAAAATAGATTTTTCGATGTATTCGCTATTAACTTACAATCTTCTATTATTGTTATTGCAGAAAAACCTGCTGTATTAATATTCCCAACCTTAATTACTGAGTCTTTAAATTCAGATTTAGTCACCCTAACTTCACGGTCTTTTGTACCAGAAATATGATTGTTAAGAATGCTGTTAGTATATTCACAATTATCAATTATAACACTTTCACTCATAGTTACTTGATTCTTTGTTTGAATATTTATCTTTATATTGTTAAAGACGCATCCATTTTGTTTATATACCCGAAAAATAACATCTATTAATGTTCTTGATTCAAAATAACAATTTTCTATATTATTGACAATAATAATTGGAGACCCTAAAACGTTAATAAATTTGATATGATTATTCTTAAATAAATTGTCTAAATTGTTACTTCCCATATTAATATACATAACATCAACAAAGATATTGTTAGAAATGTTTAATGTATATAAATCGTTAGTATTAATATTCATTCTACCACCATAAATACTATTCTCACAAAAATTAACATATGCATTTTCGAAGTTAGAATTCATTAATCCAAAAGGATTTGTACAGTTATATATTACATTTCCTCTAATATTTGCATACATTAAGCTATACAAATTAATTCCTATAGAATCTATATTATATATATGGTTATTCTCGATTTGTATTGAATAACATCCAGCTAATATTCCATGATTACTGCCATAAATTACATTATTTCTAATTACACAGTTATCACCATAAGAATCTTCTTGATTAACAGCGTATCTTGTAGAAGAATTAAAAACTGGTTTGCTATCTAAAAAACTATTCGTTCCTTTACCATTATCTCTTATTACATTATGTTGAATAATATTATAACTTCCCCCAAGAGTAATACCTCCTCGATGACCATTAAAGACTTCGTTATATTCAACTATATTATGGTGAGGAATTAATCCGAAATGTAATGTGATATTAGGGTTTTTAGACGGGTTTGTCTCATTTGCAAAGAGCATTCTTATTTTTGATGCAGCTTTAGGAATGGAAATTGAAGTATAAATTTTTCTTTTTTTGAGAACGCCTATAAAAGTATTATCTTCCTTGTAAAAAAACACATCAACTTCTTTATTATTTAAGGCCGTAAGCCTTGTATATCCAGCTCCTGCTATTAGAAAGGAAGAAAATACTGAATCAGTAGGAATATTAATATAATTTGTAGTCAATGTATTAGATGAAGGTATACTTTGACCTGTTGTATAATCTATAGCATTTAATGTAAGACCCGTATTAAATACTGCTACTGGCCTTACTGACGAGCTAGAAAAAGTGATATTATCGCCCATATAATCTCTAACAACACAATTTTTAATAGAAGAATAACTCGTACTTTTTTGAAAAATAACACCATAGGAGTTTTCTACTTTACTTTCTTCTACAGTATTTGAAAAATTGCGGTCATCTCTACATCCTATGATTGTACCTCCAATCAGGTGTGCATTAGTGACATTTTCAAAGGATATACTATTTCCAACAAACTTGTAGTAATCAGTAGTTATTCGAGTATCAAACGGAGATTTCCGATTGGAATCATAAATGACTTTTAAAGTTGAACCATTTAAATCAAAGGTGATATTGCTAACTATTTTAATTTCTCTTGGATAGCATAGTGCATACTGACCTCTTGGTAAAATCACATGTTTAAAGCCATTTGCACTCGCGTATTGTATTGCATTATTGATTCCTTGAATATTCGCATCTGCTCTTATATAATCGGTATCTGTATAAGGTTTACTAGGTAAACCTTGCTTAATATTCCACCTATCCAGTTCAATAATATACAACTTTTATCACATCCTTTATTTGATGTCTTAAAATGTCCTTCGAGTGTATTTTAGTTAGGAGAAAAAACAATGTATTTGAATCTATAGATTTGTGATTTTTTGTAGAACATTTCTATATCATATGTATTAATATTTTTCTTTGATTGGACAACAAATAGGTCAAACATTGTAATAGTTTCTAAAAATAATTGTTTCTATTTTTATTTCAGAGACGAATATCAAGTTGATCTGAAATCTGAAAAAGAATTCTATACTTGAGAATTCAATTTCTGGTTGCTGAAAGTTTTAATGAGGTGTAAAATGAAAGTGCGTTCTTTATTGTGAACGAAAAGATAATTTAATCGTAGTAAATTTGAAATTTTAATTTATTTAAAACAAACATCTAATATGTAAAAGGATTAATTGTGCAAGTTTGTTCTATATTAGGAACGTTGTGTATGGAAATTAACTATTGTTTTATCAAATAAACAAACCATATTAGTAAAAAATCTAACTATAGGAGGTTTTAATTGATGCAAATATTGATTACTGGTGGAGCAGGCTATATCGGCTCCCATACATGTGTTGAATTACTAAATGCTGGATATGAAATTGTAGTTCTTGATAACTTATTGAATAGCAAACATGAAGCATTAGAAAGAATCAAAGAAATTACAGGTAAGGATTTTAAATTTCATCAAGCAGATTTATTAGATAAACAAGAGTTAATTAAAATTTTTACAGAAAACAATATTGATGCTGTTATCCATTTCGCCGGATTAAAAGCAGTTGGAGAATCAGTTACCATTCCGCTCCTCTATTATCACAACAACATCACAGGAACACTAAACTTATGCGAAGTAATGGAGCAATTCGGTGTACATAACATGGTCTTTAGTTCATCAGCAACCGTCTATGGTTTGCAAGAACGGGTCCCACTTTCTGAAGAATTACCACTTCAAGCAACTAATCCATATGGAAGAACAAAACTGATGATTGAGGAAATATTAAGAGATGTATATGTTGCTAATAACAAATGGAGCATAGCATTGTTACGTTACTTTAATCCAGTGGGAGCTCATCCAAGTGGACGAATTGGAGAAGACCCTAACGGTATTCCAAATAATCTTATCCCATATATAACTCAAGTAGCTGTAGGGAAATTACCTGAGCTTAAGGTTTTTGGGAATGATTATGCTACACATGATGGAACAGGGGTTAGAGATTATATCCATGTCGCTGATCTTGCAGCTGGCCATTTAAAAGCACTTGAAAAGGTTATGTCATCTTCAGGTGTGAGTGCCTATAATCTTGGAACAGGTTCAGGGTATAGTGTCATGGAAATGATTCATGCTTTTGAAAAGGTGACAGGTAGATCAATCCCTTATCGAATCATTAACCGAAGACCAGGTGATATTGGAGTTAGCTATTCAGATCCTTTAAAAGCTCAAAATGAATTAAATTGGATTGCTCAAAAATCTCTTGAAGAAATGTGCTTGGATTCATGGCGATGGCAATCGAATAATCCAAATGGATACGATGAAGCAAAGAAAGAACTAAAACAACTGAATGTCACATTATAATTAGAAATTAGCATCGTTATTATGATTTTTCACGATTCTCATCTTTCAACATGATTTATCCTTTATCCAAAAATTCAAGACAAAAGTTCTAGTACAATATATACAAAAAAACTTTATTGTTCGTTAAAAAGATGATATGATGTTCTTAATAAAGAAATTAAATTAAGAAACAATATTTTATAAAAAAATTTGCATATTGTGGATCGTAGATAAATATTATTATCAACGGAGAAATCAAAATATGTTGTCCATAAGTTCATTATTAAGAACGAAAATGAAAGTTATTAGTTCTTGGAAAAATATTTTTAAGATTTCGTATGTATGTTTTTATCTGGCTCTCTTAAATATTATTGATGGGATTTTAACTTACATAGGGCTAAATCTACATTTGATTGATGAGGCAAACATGATAATGAAATGGTTATATGATCATAACCCAATTTATTTCTTAATCATTAAAATTATACTCTCTCTTCTATTATATACACTTGTGATTTTGAATAAATTTCCAGATGGTAATTGGTTCTATATGTTGACTCTTTGTGGAGCAATTGCTTATTCAATTATTCTTTTCTTTCATGGGTTATGGCTTTATGTTGCATTTGTTTAGTCAACAGGGGAGGTAGTATTTATTGTATACAAAACAATGCTCTCGATGTATGAGCCAGTCCTACAGTAGTTCTTTTATAGGGCAGTGGCAATGTCCACACTGTGCAAATGAATTAAAAGAAGTTAAAGCAAAAGTAGTTAATCATTCAGTAAATTTATCGTCGATAGATAAGAGGATAACTCAGCAAAGAGGATTGAAGACATATCGACAAATACAGGAAACACTTAATCAAAAGATTAAATAAAAATTGTAAAAGGTTATAAACAATAGAATTAAGGCTTTGTGGTGAAAATTGTTCTTTAATAAGAATATAATATTTATGTAATTAAGCAATTCATTTATTTGTTTATGGGAGAGGGAAATATGAGTGCAGTAGCTGGAATTTATCACTTGAACGAGGAACCAATAGATCTAGAACAAGCCGGAAAAGTAATGAAAGCTTTGCAGAAGTTTCCCGCCGATGATGTTCGAACATGGAATGACGAGAACATTTTTCTCGGCTGCCATTTACAATGGATTACACCAGAATCAGTTGGTGAATTATTACCATATTATGATACTGAAAGAAAAGCAGCGATCACAGCAGATGCAATAATTGACAATCGTGAAGAATTGTTTGAGAGATTACAAGTTCCCTCTTTTAAGAGAAGTTCAATAACTGATAGTGAGTTAATTTTACTTTCTTATTATAAATGGGGAGAGGATTCTCCTAAGTATTTAGTTGGTGATTTCGCTTATATGATTTGGGATGGGAGAAAACGACTACTTTTTGGAGCAAGGGATTTTTCTGGCACTCGCACACTTTATTATTATCAGAATAGAGGGAAATTCGCCTTTTGTACAGTAATCGCTCCTCTATTGTCTTTACCTTATCTTCATAAGCAATTAAATGAACAATGGCTTGCTGAATACTTAGTAATATCAGGAACGATTGATGCAGTCGATTCTAATATCACTCCCTATAAAAATATAGAGCAATTACCACCAGCTCATAGTATTACTGTGAGCGAAAATAAAATATCGCTATCAAGATATTGTACTATTACTCCAGGAGAAAAGTTGAAACTAACGTCAGATAATGAGTACGTAGAAGCATTCCACGAGGTTTTCCAAAAAGCAGTAAATTCAAGATTACGTACTCATCTTAATGTTGGTGCTCAATTAAGCGGAGGTTTGGATTCAGGTGCAGTTGTCAGCTTTGCTAGAAAAGCTATGAAATCAGAAAATAAGATTATACATACTTTTAGTTATATTCCCGCTAAGGGTTTTAAAGATTTTACGCCAAAGCAATTAGTTCCGGATGAAAGGCCTTTTGTTCACTCAACTGTTAAATATGTAGGGGGAATTAATGATCACTACTTAGATTTTGGAGATCGAAACTCTTATTCGGAAATAGACAGTTTGTTAGAAGTATTAGAAATGCCTTACAAGTATTTTGAGAACTCATTCTGGCTAAAAGGCATGTTTGAGGAAGCTAAAGAAAAAGATGTTGGAGTACTGCTCAATGGTGATAGAGGGAACTTTACTATATCTTGGGGATCCGCTCTAAACTATTATGCAATTCTTTTAAAAAAATTTAAATGGTTTCGCCTTTTTCAGGAACTAGATTTATATAGTGAAAAAATTGGTGGTGCCAGACTAGGTTTGATACCCGTCATAGCAAGAGTCGGATTTCCAATTATTGATAAAATTATTCCTCAAGGTAAGCCTTATAGGCTTCCAACTATTATAAATCCAGAATTTGCGGAGAAATCTGGAGTATATAAAAAACTGAAAAAGTTTGGTATTCAAGAAAATGGTTGGTATCCAAAGTCAAATTTATATAATGAAAGAAAAAGACATTTTGAAGATATCTTTCAATGGAACGCGAGTAATACTCTTGCTGCGAAGCTATCGTTACATTATTCCATTAGTAAACGAGATCCAACTAATGATATTCGGGTCATTCGTTATTGTTTATCATTACCTGAAGACCAATATGTAAAAAATGGATTAGATCGAGCACTTATTCGAAGGGCAACAGAAAACCTTTTACCAGATAATGTTAGATTAAACCAGCGTGCTAGAGGTGTTCAAGGTGTTGATTGGATTTATCGAATGATACCTTATTGGGATACATTTCTAGATGAACTACAACAGCTAATTAACGATAAAAGAGTTTTAGAATTTATTGATGGTGATGTAATTAAAACGGCTCTAACAAAGACAAAAGAAGGAGCGAGTATAGAATATGCGACTAATCCAGACTATAAAATTTTGATGCGTTGTTTAATTGTTTATCGGTTTCTTAAAAAATTTGCTTGAAAGGAGGTGAGAACATGAGAAAAGAATGGAAAAAACCTGTATTAGAAGTGCTTGATGTAAATATGACAATGCTAGGAGAAGATGGCGACTATACTGATGCTGCTTTCCCTGAAAACACTCCTAAAAAAGACCTTACTTTTAGTTGATTTTTTAAAAAAGTAAAATTAGATTTATTTTAAATGTATTAACTTTTAGATCTACTAGGAATTCATACATATGATACCTTGTAGGAAACTAGTAAAAAAGGGTTTACTTGTATCAAGGCTCCTATACATAAGAAGAGTATAGGGGCTTTTAAGATACTATTTTTGAATTGATAAAAATCGAAGGTGTAAATAGACATTAAAATAAGAATAAATAGATTTAAGGAAAAATGTAGCGGAGGAAATATGGATAAGACTGCAAAAGGAATCACCTATAAAGCTTTTGGATTGAGTATATATAGTTATTTTCATCTGCCGGAATTAAATCAAGTAACTATTCAGGACGATGAAGTGGATATTGTTATCGAAAATGATGACTTATCCAAGTTATGGTTGGAACAGGTAAAAGAAAATGAATATTTCTTCGTAAAGAAAAATTTTATACTTTTTCGAGTACCTGATGTTGCGATTTTTCTTGTAAAGAATGGGAAAGAGATTATTGTTTCTCCTATAAGAACAATCGATGAACAACAAATTAGACTTTATATCCTTGGTACTTGTATGGGGGCTATTTTATTACAAAGAAACATTCTCCCTTTACACGGTAGCGCAATAGCGATTGATGGTAAGGCATATGCAATTGTAGGGGATTCGGGTGCGGGTAAATCAACACTTGCTTCTGCATTGTTAGATAAAGGGTATAAACTCATTAGTGATGATGTCATTCCAATCTCTTTTTTAGGAAATCATATTCCTGTCGTAACACCAACATATCCACAACAAAAACTTTGGTTAGAAAGCTTGAATCAATTTGGAATGGAATCAAAAGAATTCCAACCAATTGTTTTAAGAGATACCAAATTTGCAATTCCAGTTGCACACCAATTTGCTTCCAATCAGCTACCACTAGCAGGAATATTTGAATTAGTTAAAAACGAGCATGATGAGATTGCCATACAATCTATTGAAAAACTTCAGAGATTGCATACATTATTTAAACATACATATCGTAATTCCTTTATTATACGTTCTGGTTTAATGCAGTGGCATTTTCATACCACTACAAATATAGTTAACAAAATATCATTTTATCAATTATGTCGTCCAACAGTTCGTTTTACAGCACATGAATTATCAGATTTGATCTTATCAACTATCAAAGGGGAGGAAAAAGTTATATGATAAAAATTCAAAGTCTATCAATTTCAAACTTTATTTGTCAGGTAGAGGGGAACATTGTCAGTGATATGGACGATGAAAAAGTCATTTTAAGCATTCAAAATGGTAAGTATTATAATTTAGGTGATCTTGGCGGCAAGATATGGGAACTAATAAAATCACCCATTTCAATTGAACAATTAGTTAAAGGGTTGATGGCTCATTATGAAGTAGAAGAAAGTGAGTGTTCGGAACAGGTATTGAATTTTTTAAAGTCATTATACGACGAAGGTTTAATTCAAGTGGAAAAAACATCTTAATTCTTATTACATTATTTGGAGAGGATATTGAGGCATTGAGAAAAGTATGGATTTTTTTATCGATGGATTGGAAAACAAAAAAATTATTAATAGAATCTTTTTTCTATTTAGGATGGGCTCGATATTTGAAAAGTATTCCCTTTTCAAAGATGGCACCAACATTAGGTAATCAAATGGAAGAAACAACTTTCAATCCTACGCCCTCGTATAATAAGACTTTATCTAGTATCTCTAGGGCCATTAATTTAATGAGTCGTTACACATTCTGGGAAAGTCAATGTCTTGTAAAAGCTATAGCAGCTATGAAAATGCTAGAAAAGCGTAATATTGAGAGTACACTTTATTTAGGTACTGCTCGAGATGAGAAAGGGGAACTAGTTGCTCATGCATGGTTACGAAGTGGTCCTCATTATATCACTGGTTTTGAAGTGATGGAAAGATTTACAGTTGTTGGTAAGTTTGCAAAAAGGATTGGAAAATAAGTTATTGAACTAAATATACAAGCCTTTGTTTCAAGATCACTTACATGATTAATTACTTGAATCAATAATAGAGAATGTTTTTACATTTCATTGGAGACATATTACCCTAGGGGGACCCATTTGTGAAAGAGATGTTTTATTTTCTTAAAATGATACATTCCTACTCTGGAAGTATTCTTTACTTTAATCTTGTAACAATGGTACTTATTAGTTTGCTAGAAGGAGTAGGTATTTTATTATTAATTCCAATGCTTAGCATGAGTGGAATTCTAGTAATGGATGCTGAGGGAATACCCTTTATTCATTTATTTACTTTCTTACAAGATATACCAAGTTCATTTAGCTTGCCACTTATTTTAGGCATTTATGTCATTATTGTCGTTGGTCAAAATTTACTCCAAAGCCATATTACCATTCAAAATTCTATCATTCAGAATGGATTTTTACGATATTTACGGTTAGAAACCTATCATTCATTAATACATGCAAATTGGAATTTTTTTATTAATAATAGAAAATCTGATCTCATTAATATATTAACGACAGAAATTACTCGAACAAGTGCTGGTACACAGTCATTTTTACAGTTTATATCTTCTCTTATTTTTACATTTATTCAGATTGCTCTTGCATTTTGGCTTTCACCAAATATAACGATCTTTGTTTTAATAAGTGGTTTAGCGTTAATCTATTTTAATCGGAAATTTCTAAAAAAATCATTAGCACTTGGAAATAGAAATTTCCATTTAGGAAAGAACTATCTAGCAGGTATTACTGATCAAATCAATGGTATAAAAGATATTAAAAGTAATACATTGGAAAAATCTAGACTAGATTGGTATCGATCCATAACGAAAAGCATGCAGGAAGAGCAAGTTGAATATACAAAATTAAAAACAAAGTCACAATTTTATTATAAAGTCGCATCTGGTTTATTAGTTGCAATATTTATATTTATTGCAATAAACATGTTCGAAGCTCAAGCTAGTCAATTGATGTTAATAATAGTCATTTTTTCGAGATTATGGCCGAGAGTTGCAGGTATTCAAGGGTCGATGGAACAAATTGCAACGATTCTTCCTGCCTTTAAGGCAGTTAAAGAATTACAAAATGAAAGTATAATGGCTAGGGAGTTTCTTTCTGAGGTGGGGGATGATGAAAATACAATTCCCCTTCAAGTTAATGATGAAATTGAATGTCGTAATGTTTACTTTCGATATAATCCAAGTGATTCTTCAACATATGCATTAAAAGATATTAATGTTTCATTTCCAGCTTATCAAATGACAGCAGTTGTTGGTCGTTCAGGGGCTGGCAAAAGTACTTTGATTGATTTGTTAATGGGTCTCAATCAACCGGAAAAAGGCATAGTATTGATTGATGGAGAATCTTTTACAAGTAACAAACTATTGTCATTGAGACGTGCTATAAGTTATGTGCCCCAGGAACCCTTTTTGTTTAATTCTAGTATTAGAGAAAACTTAATGTTAGTTGAACCAAATGCGACTGATCAGCAAATTTGGGAAGCGCTGCAATTTTCTTCTGCTTCTGAATTTGTTGAGAAGCTTCCTCAGGGACTTGATACATTAATCGGTGACCGTGGAATCCGACTTTCTGGTGGAGAGCGTCAAAGATTAGTTCTAGCTAGAGCTATTTTAAGGAATCCTTCTATCCTAGTTCTAGACGAAGCGACAAGTGCTTTAGACTCTGAGAACGAAAAAAAATTCCAACAAGCATTAGAGCAATTAAAAGGGAAGATGACAATTATCGTTATAGCTCACCGTCTTTCAACAATCCGAAATGCAGACCAAGTAATTGTGCTTAATCAAGGAGAAGTAATCCAAAAGGGCGGGTTTAATCAATTGGCAAAAGAGAAGAAGAGTATGTTCGGTCATCTCTTAAATAATCAGTTAGAAGTAATTGAAAAATAAATTTCTTTTGGTCATTTTTCTTCAAACACTCACTTATTATTTGTGGGTGTTTTCACACTAATCTGATAATAAAAAATTGGAGAGAGGCCAATGAGAAAAGGATGGCATAAATTTACGTTCGGTCTTTTTTTATTACTGTTCGTTTTAATCATTTATACGATTTGGGACAATAACCGAGTAAAAGTAGTAAATCAGGACATTGTAATCGACAATTTACCAGATGAGCTAGAAGGTTTTAAAGTATTACAAGTAACCGATTTACATGAAAAAAAATTTGGTGCAAATCAAGAAAGATTAATCGAATTAATTAATTCGATAGATTATGATGCTATTATTTTTACAGGTGATATGCTTATAAGTGAAAACAGCAAAAACTATGAGCCATTTTATACATTGTTAGAGGGTATTAATAATAAAGAACATGCATTATTTGTACCTGGTAATACAGACCCTAGCAGTTATGAAGTTTTCCAAGAAAATAAATTAAGTAAAGTTGAATTTATGGAGGGAATGGAAAAAAGAGGTGTGAAGCTGCTTGAATCTGAATATACAGTTGAAAAAAGGGATGCTTCCCTATATTTTGTGGATTTTGAATTATCTATTTTGAATCAAAAAAAGAAAGTTGTCATTCCAGAAGGGGCAAATTCAAAAGAATGGTTATTAATGAAGCATCGTAATCAGTTATTGGATGATCTGTCAAATTTATATAGAGCTATTAAACCTGATGATGTATTAATTGCGTTAAACCACTATCCAATTGTGGATTCTAGAATTGATCAAATAAGAGATGATCCGAATCAGGTTTTTAGAGAGTTTGATTTAATTTTGGCAGGACATTATCACGGTGGACAAATTAGACTTCCGTTTGTAGGTGCTTTGTTTGTTCCAGAACCTTACTACAAGCGGAGTGGGTTGTTCCCACCACAAGATAGAGTAAAAGGATTATGGGAGTATAAACAAACGAAACAATATGTAAGTACTGGTTTAGGCAGTAGTCAAACAATTTCATTTTTGAAGTTTCGCTTGTTTAACACCCCTGAAATAAATGTACTGAGTTTGAAGAGGAATAGATAATATTCTTGCTAGATAAAAAAGTTAAAAGAATTAATTTAATGGAGCTAGTTTTAATATTGTGGCTTAGTGCGATAATTTGTAAAAATCTTAAAATGTCTAATATTATTAAAAATAAGTAAGATCGAGATGAAATAAGAAAATGTTCTTAAAAAAAAACAGAATTTTAACTTATATAGAATATTTTGAACAAAAATAACTTTTAAAATAAAATCGTAAACTATGTCATATTCTCTTAGTAAATAAATAACTAGTCACTGAATATAACAAAGAGATAAATTATTTTCATAGATGGAGGTATTTTTTTGAGTAATCGTTATGAAGAACTGGATTCATTAAGAGGTTTGGCAGCTTTATCTGTTTTTTTTAGCCATATATATTTAATTTTTAATGAGACACTTTTATCGAAATTACTTTTTGAATATGGATTATTACGTGGTATGGTAGCTGGAAGTGAGGCGGTTACTTTATTCTTTGTATTAAGTGGATTTGTCTTATCTATACCTTTTTACTCTAATAAAGATTTTAATTATGGAGAATTTGCTGTAAAACGTTTTTGTAGAATATACATACCTTATATAGTTGCAATAGTTATTACATTTATTTTTAGAGAAATATTTTATACTGGTAAAATACACGGGTTAACGGATTGGTTTAATGTAAACTGGTCAGTTTCATTAAATGCTAATGCAATAATAGATCATTTATTATTACTAGGTACCTTTACAAGTAATCTTAATAATGTTGTTTGGTCATTGGTACATGAAATGAGGATCTCTCTTATGTTTCCGTTTATTATGTTTTTATTAATCAAATTAAATATGAAACAAGGAATTGGACTTGCATTTACATTGTCAGTTATGAGTATTCTTTTTTCACTTACTGCAGATAATCCATTTCTAGGGACTGAATTGTATTACTCTGTTCATTTAACATCCTTGTTTATTGTTGGAGCATTACTTGCTAAATTTAGGTATGATATTATCAATTATCTCTTAAATTTAAAATTTAAAAGTAAAATGTTTATATTCATTCTAGGTTTAATCTTGTACCTATATGCCCACCCATCGTTTGTATTAAATATATTAATAAGAGATTTTAATCCATTCTATAGAGCAGTGATTGATACATGGATTACTTCCATTGGGGCTGCTATTCTCATTATATTTGCATTATCGTCTGTAAGATTTTCAAAAATATTAAAAAATAAATTAGTAAATTATTTAGGTAAGATATCATATAGTTTATATCTATATCATCTTGCTGTCTTATTCACATTTATCCATTTATTTTATAATATTATGCCTCTTTGGGTTATTTGTTTAATTTCCATAATTGGAACATTTATTATATCAAGTTGTATGTATCATTTGATTGAAAAACCAGCAATTAAAATAGGTAAGTTATTGACAAAAAACACTAATTCAAAAAATATTGGGAAAAGCAGTAGTGACAGGCCTATTAATATTTCATAAATACATTTTTATAATTGTTCAATAACTCGATGCTTAGTAATTTTCAGTTAATGTGTAATAAAGTTAATTTATGGAAATGTTATTTGGTAGTCCTTTATATTAAATAAAATACTAGGACAATTTAAAAAGGTGCATACTTTTAATAACAATATAGATTAGTGTGTAGAAGTTTCAAGCATTTCTCAAAGAAAATTTAAGTCCACCAATACTCTTGGTTTCTATAGAAACTTTCAAGGGGAAATTGCTAAATCATTGAGCATCTAATTCTGTTAATGGAAATAAATAAAAGGAAGGAAAAACAAAGTTTTCACTTAGTTTTCCCTTCCTTTTTATTTAAGAAATAATAAAGATTTAAATAGACCAAAAAATCTTTTTTTATATAAATTAGCATAACTAATTTTTTCATTTGTTTCTAACTCTTGTGCCAAGTCATACTTTGATGGATGAATCCATTCTTTAAACGCAATTAACCGATGATTAGCTGTATCAAAACTAAAAATAAGATAATCAAAATAATCAAGATAGACTTTTACATTCCTTAAATTCGAATTTCTAATAGCTTCATATTGCCACCAAGGACCAACTTGATTGTTGAATGGAAGTTTTTGAATGGTATTTAATTGTGGAAAAGCTCGATAAACAATAGATAATGTCCGTTTCATTCTTTTAACCATTTTATGTTTTGCTGCATCAATAAAAAGAGAATCATAATCAATCTCTTCACCCAGAAAATAAATAATCTCCGTAATATCCAAGAAGTGTTTCATTGAATCTAAATTATGTCTCCAGGCGTGTATACATATCATGTAAAAAGTGTGATAAGCTGATAGTTCTTTAATATGTTTAAAGTTTTCCAAGGGGATTGCTTGTTCCCAAAATCCCTCAATCTTAAAATTACTTGTGTTCTCCTTTAAAATATTCCAATGAATTTCTACAGTAAGTGGAATTGGGCTGTTTGATACCTCTTTACTTAAACTACAATGAAAATGGTCTGGAGCATTTTTTTCCTCAATTGTGTAACCAATTTCTTTTAATGTCTTTATTACTTTATCGAGATCCTCGGGTTTTATTAGAAGATCAATATCAGATGTTGATCTAGCAGCTAAGTGACCAAAGTATTTTTCAGCAAACAAGACCCCTTTAAGAGGGATGGCTGGTATAGAGAGTTTATCAAATGTATTTAGAATCGTTTCGGTTTGTTTTTTTAAAAAGGTATTTCGTAACAGTACTTTAATAAATGTATTCTTTAGTCGATTTTGAAAAAAGAGAGGAGTAAGCTCAAGACGTCCTTGTTCTTTTAATTTAAAATAAACTTGAGGTGAAATTGAAAAGTATTCAATATCTTTAATTACTTGTTCATAAACTTTAGATTCACTTGGCAATGAAGCTTTTGGATTATATACGGATTGTAAAAACTCAATTAGCATATTTTCTTTCCCCTTCGTAACTAGAAATGACATTTAGTTGTGAAACTTGATTGTGATCCATTAATAACTGAGTTTTCGTTAATTTGCGATAAAGCCCTTCTTCCTCCATAAGCTCTTGATGAGTTCCTTGTTGAACAATTTTCCCTTCATCTATAACAATAATCAAATCAGCATGCTGGATCGTTGATAGACGGTGAGCAATGACGAGTGTTGTTTTATTTTTCATTAATCGATCTAACGCTTCTTTTACCAGTCTTTCAGATTCACTATCTAAAGCAGATGTTGCTTCATCAAGTAAAAGAATTGGTGCATCTTTTAATATTGCCCTGGCAATAGAAAGTCGCTGTTTTTGTCCCCCTGATAGTCGGACGCCACGTTCACCTATTTCGGTGTCATATTGATTTGGCAGGGTCATGATGAATTCATGAATGTTAGCATGAATGGCAGCATTCACCATTTCCGACTCTGTAATATCTGGTCGTGCTAATAATAGGTTTTCTTTAATTGTTCCTCCAAATAGGAAGGTTTCTTGAGTAACAGCTGCAAAGGAACTTCTTAGTACAGAAGGGGAAAGATTATGAATTGGTATGTCATCCATTAAAATCTGACCTGACTGTGGTATATAAAAGCCTTGGATCAAATGAAAAAGAGTTGTTTTTCCTGCTCCACTTGGCCCGACAAAAGCAATGACTTTTCCAGTTGGTATGTCTAAGTTTAATTGATGGAAGATTTGAGTGTCAGATTCATAATAAAAGGTAACGTCTTTAAGTCTAATCGATTTTGAGAAGGTGTTAGTTTTAGTATATATGGGTAAATCTAATGCTTCAGGTTGCTCATCCAACACAATTGAAATTCTTTCAACTGCAGAAGCTGAACTTTGAAAGCTGCCCCATAATCCTGCTAATCCTGTTAGAGGATTTATGAGGTGCTGCATGAGGGTGATAAAGGTTAGTAATGAACCAATTGTAATACTCCCATTTGTTACGAAAAATGCACCTAGACAAAGACTAATGATATAAGAAATAGATGATACGGCGTTACCTGCTACATAAAATGACCCGCGGAGCTTCGCGTTTTTCATTTCTAATCCAAAGAATTCATTGTTTTGTTCAGAGATTTTTTTAGCGAAAATTCTCTCGAGTAAAAAAGAACGAATGACAAATAGACCTTGAAAAGCCTCACTTAAGTTGCTGTTTAGTTCACCAATTTTATTGTAAATGAGTCGGCTGTTGTTGCGAATTAAGATACCAAACATGCCACCTATAACAATTGCAATTGGGAAGAGCAATAAACTAAAGGCAGCTAATTGCCAATGAATATGTAACATATAAAAAAATACAACCATTGAGATTAATGGCAGTTGAATGAGATACATGAGATTACTGCCAATAACTCCGTTAATACAATTGATATCATTTGTAAAATGAGTTAACAGGTCACCTGAGCGAATATTTGATAGTTTCGGTGTTGGTAATAACATAATCCTTTTTAATACATGTTCTTTTAGTTCTCTTTTAATGTTGCTTGTGATATACGATTCTAAATAAATATTAAAATAGGATACGACAAAATCAATGCAGATCAACACAATGGCAACAAATAATAAACTCTTTAATTTGTGAAATTCTCCTTGTACAGCAGTATCTGTGATTGTACCGTAAAACCAGGCAAAACTAATGGTAAGAAAAATTTCGATAAATAAAATAACAAAAAGTCCTAGGTATGCTCTCCAGTTTTTTAAGATATAAGGAAGTAACAAAATAAATGCTTTTTTAATCCCTTCTATATTAAAAAGCTGGATGATTGATAATAATTTCCTTGCGATCATACCGAGATTCCAGAGCCAGTTTTTAGATGTTCTTTACAACTAAGATAAGTTTTCAATAGTTTTGATGTAATTGGAACAGATGTAATGATGTAACTCCATATAATGGCTGAGAAATCATCCATATAAATAAGCTTTTTATTTCGATGTATTTTAACTAATTTTCCAATGATTTGTTCTTGAAAAATAGGTTCATCATGACAAAGATTTGTATCACCTTTTAGTTCAAATGTAAGCTTTCCATTACGATTGTTCACTCGTATGAAGCGATGAGCAATGAGTTGGCCACAGTTAGTATAATAGAGTAAAATATCACCTTTTCTTACATCCTTACTATTAAAGGCTGTAAATCTACATACGTTTCCTTTTTGAATAAAGGGGTACATACTTGTACCGTAAGAGGGAAGATCCATCCAACCATAGTTCTTGATTGTGCGAATTAGAAGTGAAATTGTCTCTTTATTAAACTGCATGCTTCACCAATCCATATTGCATCAGCTCTAGTAAAAAAGCTTCGATGTCATTTTGATGTAATTCATTTTCAAATTCATATTTTTCAGACATATATGTAATTAATGATGTTATTGTTTGTGGTTGTTTAAGCAATGTCCAACAAATACCTCCTAAAACATTAAGCTTTGTAACTGTATATTTATCTGTATTCATGATGATCCACTCATTATCAATCTCAATCGTTTCGTAATTCGTTGTTTGAATATAATATTTCATTAAGAGATCAACTCCCAGAATGCGTCATTTTTTTGGAAATGGAGGTCATAAACAGGGACATTGTCCACTACGCATTTAAGTAATTTAAAAATATTCTTAGTTTCTTCTGGATCGTACGTCCAGTAAAAGACTTTATCTAGCAATAAAAGAAGACTATCTGATTTCGCTACTTCAGTTCGTCTATTAGTAACAGACTGATTTAATAGTTGGATACTGCCTAGTGAATAGGATTCCTTCGCTGATTTTTCATTCATTTCGCTTCTAAAAGGAGAGTCAAATACAATAAGTTCATCACCTGTTATTTTTAAAATCGTAGCTTCATCAGATAATAATGTTCTTGGATAAGAGAGTTGCGCAGCAGTTGATTTACCCGCACCTGATTGACCGGTGAATATATGTGCTTTATTCCTTTCTACGACACAGGATGAATGGATCAGTAAACCCCAATTTATATGTACAATAAAACAGCTGTATAAATTCATAAGTGCGTGCTTTAATGATAAGTCATTATTTACATGAATGATTGCGTGAGAAAATTCTTGATCAACTTCAATTAAGTAATCAGCACGTTCAAAAATAAGTTTATTTTTTTCTTTTGTCGTTTTGACTTCATCATTTAAAAATGGAATACCAAAGCCTGTCATAATATCTATTGTCATATGTATAGCTTGGTGTTCATCATCGACCATATGGATAAAGTTATGACGGAAAAAATCCCGATATAAAAAAGAACGATTTTTAATATGAAAAACATGTTCTCCAATTTTCACGATACTTTCTTTCATATTTATTCTCCTTGGGTACTTGTTGATTTATGGTTGTATAGACCACTGAACAACAAGTTATAAATATATTACCATTTAGTTTTCTTTGGATCATATGGGTCATGTTTATAGTAATCTCCGTCACTTTTACCAGGATCACCTGAAACTGGACCATGCCCTTTATTCCAACTCTGTGATGTCTCAAAACGTATGGCTTGATGTGCTAAAACAAGTGGTCGCGACTCTTTTATTACCTGCTTTTCAGTCAAATTTCTCACCTTCCTAATCAGCCATTCTTTATAAAGAACAACAAAAAACTAATGTAATAGTGAACAAATAGTCTATTGGAACTATCTTATTCACTATTACATTATAAAGCGAAAAAGAGTTTATTAAAAGCTGATAATTTCGACATTAACTTGAGATATATGACAAAATTCGTATTTTAAAAAGAACAGAAGGGGATTAAGAAATTCAATGAATAGAACAAAACAAAAAAGCACAATCGGTGAAAAAATCACCAACCATGCCATTATTTATCATTATCATTCTGTAGCTTCCATTTATTAAATTCCAAAAACTCACGAAATTGCTCTTTTGAGACACCTGATTTCATCGCATCTTGTACAAGTTTTGTCCATTCAGAGTCAAGTTCCTTCGGATCTATATCATTTTCTTCATTTAGCAGAGTGTTAACAGATACACCAAGTACACCTGAAACTTTATCTAAAAATTGAACAGAAGGATTTGACTGGAGATTGCGTTCAATCGAACTTAAGTATGATTTTGCAACTCCTGCTCGCTCAGCTAGTTCAGATAGTGATAAATTTTTTTGCGTACGGTATTTTTTAATTCGTGGACCAATCACGTCAAGTCACCTTCCTTTGTTAGCATAAGTATAACATATAAAGAAGGTTTTAGTTTTATATGGAGAACAGAATTAAAAAAATTTACATTAATACGTAATCAATCTATAGCATTATTTAATTGTTGAGTGTGAGTTGCTTTTTGGGAGAAAAATTCTGTTATCTCGTCAACTGTAATCCCGACTTCAAGCGCTTCTAAAATTAACTCCACCCATTCATAATCAAGCTCCCCGTCATGTGTGATCTTTTCAACGATTTCCATATTCAACTATTCTCCTCCTAAAATACTAGCCTGTATTTCAGGCAGCCCAGCCATCATAGTATTCACTTTAGACCCGTGACTTTGCGTCCCTATTTTTCAATAAGTTTGCCCTTTAACTGATAGGAATGGCATTACCTGGTAATTTTATCTATCCAAAAGTCCTTTATGTACATCTAACTTTTTAACTATTCTTATTATAAAAAGGAATTTTCAGGAAGTGTGCAGAACGGTGTCGAGTGAAAAAATATTTTTATGAGTATATATATATATTGTGGATGTAACGATATATAGGTATTTGTGGCTATGTTTTACATATAAAAACACTTATTTAAATAGAGATTTAAATTATATTTTTTAAAGAGTAAATGCTATTTTTGTCGAACTATTTATACTTTTCAGTAAATTAAACAGAAGTGGAATCGATTGAAATTTCAACTCGAAGAAGACAAAGCAATTAGTCATTGCTTTGTCACACTACCCAAATATCGCCTTAGTCGTCAAATAAAATATCCCGCCATTTTGTATCGAAACACGAATCTCAGGTTCATATAGCTCCCGTAATGCTTCCTTCTCTAAATAATAGCAATCTGGCTTTTCCTCAATATCTTCATAAAAGTGATCTAAAAGCTTGAGATCCTCATTCCATCTTTGTCGTGCAGAATCTGCCCATGAATGATCTTGTGTTCGAATTGTTTGCTCAATAAAATTCTCAATTCGCTTTATCCCGCTTTGGGGTTTGATAAGTGGTGTCATATTAAAGCATAGATCCGGGATTTTTGGTGTTAGGTTAATCTTTTCTAGTTTGTCTTGAAAGTTTTCAACTAATGCTCCGCTTACAAGGTGTAGACCAATCGAGTAGAGATGATCTTTTTTCATATCACATTGATAGGAAACCATGATATTAACACCGAGCCATGGATGAAGGGGAACGTTTGCCCCAGTCGATTGAACTTTTTCGAATAAGCGAATATAGCTGCCAAGCTTTGTGGTTGATTGAAAGATTTGATGTAGACGAGGGGAGCCAAAATGCATAACTTCGCCCTTCAGGTCATTTGGAGCTTGCTGCTGATCAGTAATTAAGGTTAGTTTCATTGGGTTTGGGACACCATTTGTTTTTTCAAGGTAATGCCAATAGAAAGGTCTGTTCATTAACTCTTTGTCCATGTCAATTGTTAATTGAACCATCATGTAACCAGGTTTATTTTCGATAATGTCACAAGCATTTGCTGTAAAGAAATTTTCTAAGTAATTATGTATTTGCTCTTGTTGCATAAAAGGTCCACCTTTCATCAAGCATGTTAAGGATTTCCGCTTGCTGCTTTTCTTTGTTCCTGAGAATGATGTGCATAGTCAAGAATAGAAGTTAAGTTTTCCATTTTAATCTTCATTTCGCCATCACTTTTAGAATTGAGCAAAATGTCTTGGATGTGATCTTCGAAATTTTTAATTTCTAATTTTGTTAAAATTTCATCTAGTTCACCGATCACTTTTTCAAATAAATTAATTTTTTCATATAGTAACTTGAGAATGTGTTCTTCAACGGTATTTCTTGTTGCCATGTTGAAAATATGAACATCTTGTTCTTGTCCTAAGCGGTGAATACGACCGATCCGTTGTTCAAGTCTCATTGGATTCCATGGTAAATCATAGTTTATGATGTTGTGGCAAAATTGGAGGTTGATCCCTTCTCCGCCAGCTTCTGTTGCAATTAATACTTGTACACGATTTTTAAAGAGATCTTTCATCCAATCTTTTTTTCCGCGTTTGAAGCCACCGCGAAATGGTACAGATGTGATCCCGTTTTGCTGGAGAAACCATTGTAAATAAAATTGGGTGGCACGATATTCTGTGAAAATGATTACTTTATCATTTAATTTCTTAATAAGTTCAACAACCTTGAGTGCCTTTGTATTTTGTGTGACACCATCGATCGCCATCATAATATTTTTGATGACGTCATAAGATAAGATAGCTTCTTCACCCTCAGGACGATCAAGCATTTTCTTTAGTGTCATGTATACAGCTTCACGACTGCTGCATGCTTCACGTTGTAATGTCATAATTGAAAATGTATTTGCCGCATATTGAGAATGTGATTTTAATGCTGTGATTGTGTCATATAGATGCTGCTCAGTTTCTGAAAAATCAATAGGTATTGTCTCAACAACACGCTTCGGCCATTCGATTCCAGTATCTCCGCGACGATTTCGGATCATAACCTTGTTTACGAGCTCACGTAAATGTTCATGATCTTCCAATGAGCGATCTTTTGCAGAAAACGCTTCATTAAAAAATGCCTCATTTCCTAAGTGTCCAGGTTTTAATAATGATACAAGATTAAAAATTTCTTCAATTCTATTTTGAACAGGTGTTGCAGTTAGCAATAAACAATACTTCTTTTTTAAGTTTTGTACAAATTCATAGTTTTTCGTTTTATTATTTTTCAGTTTATGTGCTTCATCGATAATCACTAGATCATAAGATTGATCATAGACAATCTCTCGATGGGGACTCCGTTTTGCTGTATCAATTGAAGATACGACAACATCACAAGCTTCCCAGACATAGCTTTTCTTTTGCTCTACAGCCGGAATAAAAAATTTCTCATTTAATTCACGGGCCCATTGGGACACAAGTGAGGCAGGCACTAAAATTAATATCTTTTTAACAAGTCCGCGAATCATATATTCTTTTAAAATTAACCCTGCTTCGATTGTTTTACCTAATCCCACTTCATCAGCTAAAATGGCTTTTCCGTTCATTTTTTCAACCACTCTTTGAGCAACTTCTAATTGATGTGGGAGCGGTGTGAAATGAGGAAGATGCTTTGGTGCTTGTAAACCTTCAAAAGATGGTACAGCTGAATATTGCTGAACTTCATAAGAAAGTTTATAAAGCTCCCAGTTTGACCATGGTCCATCATTTTCCAGCTTTTCAAAAAAACCATCCTGCCAAGATGAATCAAAGGTAGTCTTTACATTCATTTTAATGACAGTCCTTTCTTTTTTATGATGTAATGTTCATCATTTGGTTAGAAAAAGTAGAAGTGAAATGAATATCATGTTAATTTTGATGAAAAGACGAACGTTATATATGAAAATATAATAAATCATTAAGGAAAAATGTATTGCCGAAAGTCTATGTGCATGGTAGGATGTTAAGTAAGTTCTACAATGCTTATCTTTCAGGTAGATGAAGCATTGACGTTAGTTTTTTTGTTTACTTTAATGTCTAAAATGTCTGAATGTCGATTTAAACTGTTTTTTAAGTATTACCAATTTGAAAACAAAATATGTGCGGGTGAGAATAAGGGGAGAGACTATATGTTCGTGGTATAGCGCCGAAGGAGCAAACAATTGTGAATCTCTCAGGCAAAAAGACTCTTATTTGACGCAGCTCTGGAGAGTGTTTGCAATTAGTTGCAAACTACCAAAGGGGAAAGCCTTTTGTGGGACGGTATGCTTATTTAGTTATTTAGATTGAGCATAAAGCTTAACTAGATAGCTAGGATAAGCACACTGTATTCCAATTTTACATAAGGTAAACTTTCAGGTTAAAAGGACAGAGACTTCCAAATGATAATGTGGGAGTACTATGTCCTTTTTTTGTCTGAAATTTTAAGTAATTTAGTGAGTTTCCATGGATTTAAAAATAGAAGGGAGTATCTCCAATATGACAGAGTTAAAACGAACACCTTTATATGAAGTGTATAAAAACTATGGTGCTAAGACGATTGATTTTGGCGGCTGGGATTTACCAGTACAGTTTTCTTCTATTAAAGCAGAACATGAAGCAGTTCGTCATCATGCTGGGTTGTTTGATGTTTCTCATATGGGTGAAGTTGAGGTGCTTGGGGAAGGTAGTCTTGCTTTCTTGCAAAAAATCGCGACAAATGATGTGTCATTACTTAAAGATGGCGGCGCGCAATATACAGCAATGTGCTATGAAGATGGTGGCACTGTTGATGACTTACTCATCTATAAAAAAGCAGACAATAATTATTTACTCGTAATAAATGCATCGAATATTGAAAAAGATGTAGAGTGGCTCTGTTCGCATGTATTTGGAGATGTAACCGTTAGGAATATTTCAAATGAAATCGCCCAGCTGGCACTCCAAGGACCACTTGCCGATAAAATTCTGCAAAGCTTAACGGATACGGATTTATCTGAAATCAAATTCTTTAAATTTAAAGATGCTGTTAAAGTAGCTGGTGTTAATTCATTAGTTTCAAGAACAGGTTATACAGGTGAAGACGGCTTTGAAATATATTGTGCTTCAGAGGATGCAAAGCTGCTTTGGGTAAAAATATTGGAAGCCGGTAAAGAAGACGGTGTCCTCCCATGTGGATTAGGTGCACGTGATACATTACGATTTGAAGCAAATCTTCCATTGTATGGGCAAGAGCTTTCAAAAGATATTACACCGATTGAGGCTGGTATCGGGTTTGCTGTCAAACCAAATAAGGAAGCTGATTTTATTGGGAAAGCTGTATTAAAAGAACAAAAAGAAAAGGGTCCTGAACGTAAATTAGTAGGGATTGAATTAATAGATAAAGGCATTCCGCGTCATGGCTACGAAGTGTTTGTTGATGGAGAGCAAATTGGTTTTGTTACAACAGGAACACAATCTCCTACCTTAAAGAAAAATATTGGCGTCGCTTTATTAAAAGCTGATTTTACAGATTTAGGTACAGAGGTCGAAGTACAGATTCGTAAAAAGAGATTAAAAGCAGTGGTTGTAGCAACGCCATTTTACAAGCGTCAAAAATAATATGTTCAACAAGTAAAAAAGAGTAATCATCTAACTATGAGAGGGGTTCACAAGTAATGAAACATCGTTATTTACCTATGACGGAACAAGATAAACAGGAAATGCTGCAAACAATTGGCGTAGATTCTGTTCATGAATTGTTTCAAGATATTCCAGAAAAAGTTCGTTTTCAGGGTGAGTACAACATTAAAAAGGCAAAATCTGAAACCGAGTTGTTAAAAGAATTATCACAATTAGCAGCTATGAACAAAGATTTACGAAGTAATGTGTCATTTTTAGGTGCCGGTGTTTATGACCATTACATGCCTGTTATTGTCGATCATGTCATTTCCCGTTCAGAATTTTATACAGCATATACACCTTATCAGCCTGAAATTTCTCAAGGTGAGCTTCAAGCGATATTCGAATTCCAAACGATGATTTGTGAGCTTACTGGAATGGATGTGGCAAACTCATCAATGTATGATGGGGGAACATCGTTAGCAGAAGCGGCTATGCTTGCTGCTGGTCAGACGAAAAAGAAGAAAATTCTCGTTTCTCAAGCTGTAAATCCTGAATCTCGTGATGTGATTAAAACATATGCGAGTGGTCAATACATTGAAGTTGTTGAGATACCATTAAAAGATGGTGTGACTGATTTAGAGGCTCTTCAAAAAGAAATGAATGATGATGTTGCGGCTGTTCTCGTTCAATATCCAAACTTTTTTGGTCATATTGAGCCTTTAAAAGAGATTGAACCAATTGCTCATACGGGTAAAAGTATGTTTATCGTTTCTTCTAATCCATTAGCATTAGGCGCTTTAACACCACCTGGAGCATTAGGTGCAGATATTGTTGCTGGTGATGCTCAACCATTTGGAATACCAACTGCATTTGGTGGACCTCACTGTGGTTATTTTGCAGTAACAAATAAGCTTCTTAGAAAAGTTCCAGGACGCCTTGTGGGTCAAACAACAGATGAAAATGGGAAGCGCGGTTTTGTTTTAACCCTTCAGGCTCGCGAGCAACATATTCGTCGTGATAAAGCGACTTCTAATATTTGTTCTAACCAAGCGTTAAATGCATTAGCTGCATCTGTCGCTATGACTGCACTTGGGAAACAAGGTGTGAAAGAAATGGCTATTCAAAATATCCAAAAAGCCAATTATGCAAAAAAGGCTTGTCAAAAAGCAGGATTAAATGTTCCATTTGCACAGCCAATTTTTAATGAATTTGTTGTGAAGCTATCAAAACCAGTTCGTGAAGTAAATAAAAAGCTGTTAGAAAAAGGAATCATCGGTGGTTTTGATTTAGGAAAAGTTTATCCTGAACTTGAAAATCATATGTTGATCGCTGTTACTGAATTACGTACAAAAGAAGAGATCGATACATTTGTGAAGGAATTGGGGGATGGCAATGAGTAATCAAGATCAAGCATTAATATTTGAAATAAGTAAACCAGGCCGTGTAGGGTATAGCTTACCAGAGCTTGAAGTTGAAGCACTCTCATTAGACGAACTGATTCCTTCTGATTATATTCGCAAGTTTGAAGCGGAGTTACCTGAGGTTTCAGAGCTAGATATAATGAGACATTATACGGCTTTATCAAAACGTAATCACGGAGTTGACTCTGGTTTTTATCCATTAGGTTCTTGTACGATGAAGTACAATCCTAAAATAAATGAAAATGTTGCTCGTTTGGCTGGTTTTGCACATATTCATCCATTACAAGAGGAAGAAACAGTTCAAGGTGCTATGGGATTATTATTCGATCTTCAGCAGCATTTAAAAGAAATCACTGGCATGGACGAAGTGACTCTTCAACCTGCTGCAGGAGCACATGGTGAGTGGACAGGCTTAATGATGATTCGTGCGTATCATGAAGCAAATAACGATACGAAACGAACAAAAGTTATTGTTCCTGATTCAGCACATGGTACGAATCCGGCTTCTGCAACAGTAGCAGGCTTTGAAACAATTACAGTAAAATCAGATGAAAATGGTCTAGTAGATTTAGAAGATTTAAAACGTGTTGTGGGGGAAGATACAGCAGCCTTAATGCTAACAAATCCAAACACACTTGGTTTGTTTGAAGCAAATATTTTGGAAATGGCAAAAATTGTCCACGATGCAGGTGGGAAGTTATATTATGATGGTGCGAACCTTAACGCAGTACTAAGCAAAGCTCGACCGGGAGATATGGGTTTTGATGTTGTCCATCTTAACCTTCATAAAACATTTACAGGTCCACATGGCGGTGGTGGTCCAGGTTCGGGTCCTGTTGGTGTTAAAGCAGACCTTATTCCATATTTACCAAAACCTGTACTCGTGAAAACAGAAGAAGGCTATCAATTTGATTACAATCGACCACAGTCGATTGGTCGTGTGAAGCCATTTTACGGAAATTTTGGCATTAATGTGCGTGCCTATACGTATATTCGGACAATGGGTCCTGACGGGTTAAAAGCTGTAACCGAGTATGCTGTTTTAAATGCGAACTACATGATGCGCAGACTGCAGCCGTTTTATGATCTGCCATTTAATCAGCATTGTAAGCATGAATTTGTGTTATCAGGTAAACGTCAAAAGAAACTTGGTGTTCGTACACTTGATATCGCTAAACGTTTACTAGATTTCGGCTATCATCCGCCAACAATTTATTTTCCTCTAAATGTTGAAGAATGTATTATGATTGAACCAACAGAGACAGAGTCGAAAGAAACACTTGATTCCTTTATCGACGCAATGATCCAAATTGCGAAAGAAGCGGAAGAAACACCTGAAGTCGTTCAAGAAGCACCACATACAACGGTTGTAAAACGTCTTGACGAAACAACAGCTGCTAGAAAACCAATATTAAGATATCAAAAATAAATTGAAAAACTGACTTATGTAGGGAGAACCTTACAATAAGTCAGTTTTTTTGTGTTTCTTTGCCGAATTGCAAAGGAAACACAAACATTATGACTAGTTTTTAGAAGCTTTGTCGACTAGGAGGAAAACAGTCCAACCTATGAAGAATAAATAAAATAAGAAAAAATAAAAAGAAGGTTGGTGGATAGATTGGCGATCAAATATGTAACAATATCAAAGGCAGCATCCTTAATTGGAGAAAAAACGTATCTTTTGAAAGAATGGGAAAATGAATTTCCTGAATTCCTTTCTATAAAAAGAGATGAGAAAAACAACACACGTTTACTTACATCAAAAAATATTGAAACACTAAGAAAGATTAAGTCGTTTAAGGACAGCAATATGGATGTACAAACGATTAAGCAGCTCTTGCAGAATCAAACTGTAGAAAGAACGAATGTGAAAACCGCTATAGTCGAAAATGAAGTGAAAGATATCAAAGAATCCCTCTCAAAAATTACTGCATTTATTGAATCATCAGATGTTCAGAAGATGTTAAAGATTGATGCACGCTTAAAGGAAATCGAACAAAATGTTGTATTCTCTGTCAGTCATCAAATCAATGAAACAGCTAAATTGCAAACTGAGGTAGCAAGAATTGAATTTGCAGATGTTCAAGAAATGATCTCTAATTTATCCGTTCATTCTGAAGCAGAACGTGAAATGTATAAAGAGGAAATTGAAACAGAACGAAAAGTCCTTAAAAGAGAAATTCATCGTGAACGGGAGTTTATTAAAAGACAAACAGATGATAGAGAGGAACGTTTCTTAGCTTTTGTTAAACAGCATCAAGACAGACAAGAACGTATTAAACTCGAACAGAGATCTGGATTCTCTTTTATTAAACAAATGATCGGATTCGCAAAATAATTAATTAAACAAAAATAAGGTCACATCCGAATGTAAAGAATAGGGTGTGACCTTAATCTTTAGTTTTTCTTCTTGATTTTCCCTGTCCAGCCTTTAAAGCCGCCTTTTAGACAGTTTAAATCTCCATAACCTTTCCGTTTTAGCATTTGAGCTGCACGGCCGCTGCGTACTGTGTTTTGGCAGTATAAGTATACTGGCTGGTCTGAACGGATTTCTTTATAGCGTTGACGTAGCTGTGATAATGGAATGTTTCTTGCCCCTAAAATATGCCCGCCTTCAAATTCGTTTGGTTCACGTACATCAATAAGCTGTGCTTTGCGATAACCACCGCGAAATTCTTCTTCTGTTAAATGTTTCATTATTTTTCTTTGATAGAAAAAAGTAAATGCAGAGTAACTAATTAGCGCTGCGGCTAAAATGATTAAAAACCAAGTTGATGATGTCAAAGTGCTCGACCCCTTTTTATGTTGTAATTCTTGATTGATTGATCAAATGAACGCTATTGTAGACCTATATTATTATATAAGAGCTTGTCTTAAATGTCATTAGATAATATGCAAGATTATTTTCATCTAAGCAAACTTCTGCTAGACTTACAAGAGTGAAAATCTTTATAAAGAAGGGTTACTAAATGACGAAAGAAGTTTGGCGTTATATTGATTCAGGTAATTGTTCACCAGCCTTTAATATGGCTCTGGATGAAGCGTTATTAGAATGGCATAGTAAAGGGGAGATTCCACCGACCATTAGATTTTATGGCTGGAATCCTGCAACACTCTCAATCGGTTATTTTCAAAAAGCGGAAAAAGAAATTAATCTAGAAGCAGTAAAAAAGTATGGACTAGGCTTTGTAAGAAGACCAACAGGTGGACGTGGAGTCCTTCATGATAACGAACTTACATATAGTGTAATCGTATCAGAAGAGCATCCTGACATGCCTAAAACGGTCACTGAAGCATACCGAGTGATATCTGAAGGGATTTTAGAGGGATTTAAAAATTTAGGACTTGATGCGTATTTTGCGATTCCAAGGACAGATGAGGAAAAGCAAGGATTAAAATCACCTCGTTCTGCGGTTTGCTTTGATGCACCTTCATGGTATGAGCTTGTTGTAGAGGGAAGAAAAGTTGCTGGCAGTGCACAGACACGTCAAAAAGGTGTTATTTTGCAGCATGGATCTATCTTGCTTGACCTTGATGAGGATATGTTGTTTGATTTATTTCATTATTCCAGTGACAGGGTGCGAGAACGAATGCAGCGTGCCTTTAAAAATAAAGCAGTTGCAACTAATATGCTTCGCGAAAAACCAGTTACGATAGATGAAGCGAAAAAGGCTTTTAAAGAAGGTTTTGAGAAAGGCTTAAATATTGAATTAGAGTCATATGAGTTAACACCTGAAGAGCTTGAATTCGTTGAGAAAATTGCTAAAGAGAAGTATGAAAGTGATGAGTGGAATTTTAAAAGGTAAAATAGGATAAGTAAGAAGACGTAATCTAAGGGATGCGTCTTCTTCATCATGCGTGCAAAAAAAGGATGAATTTTTTTGGGGGAATTTCGACAAAAATATTGAGAACCTTAATAAATCAACAAAAGATCACAAATGAAATTGCGCAAGTGACAAAATTCTTCAAAATTCCTCATTTTTTTGAATAAATCCTATTAAACCTCATCTTTTCTGTCTTTTTTAGTAAGTTATTGATTTGACAAATTGGTAAAATGTTGACCTAAAAACTATATGTAGTATTATATAATAAAACCTAGACACTATATATTGAATTGTTCTGTGAGATATGGTAAGTTTAATCAGAACATTTAATAGAGAGATAGATAGAGGAGTTGTGACAATGACTGTTGGTACTGAGCAAAAAATGAGCGTAAACGTGGAGAAACTCAATAAAGATATTAAAGCATTCCCACAAGTTCATCCAATTACAGAGGATATGAAATTAACACATAAGGGTGTATCAAGACTTGTTATGCTTGATCGTTATACGTTTAAGGATACGGAGAAAATCACCTTATCTGAAGGAGACTTTGTTGTCCTGACAATAAAAGAGGATCCTAAGTTTCCTGCGCGTGGTCTTGGTTATATTAAAGAAATTGACTGGGAGGCTAAGACAGCAAGTGTACTTGTAGACGAAGAGTATCGTCATTCTTTGGATAAACCTGAAGAAGTAGAAACAGGTACGGTGAAACGCTCATTAGACGTCATTGAAAAACCGCTTGAAATCTTTTACGAACAAATTGCAAAACGTAATGCAACGGGATTAGCATCGGTTGAAAAAACGGAAGAGAAACGTAAAGAATGGTTCGAGAAGTTTTATCAAGAACTCGTTCATTTAAACTTTATTCCAGCAGGACGTGTCTTATATGGAGCAGGTGCTGGGACAGATGTAACATATTTTAATTGCTATGTTATGCCATTTGTACAAGATTCACGTGAAGGCATTTCTGAGCACCGTAAGCAGGTCATGGAAATCATGAGTCGTGGTGGCGGTGTTGGAACAAATGGTTCAACTTTACGTCCACGTAACACATTAGCACGCGGCGTAAATGGGAAATCATCAGGATCTGTATCATGGTTAGATGATATTGCGAAACTTACACATCTTGTTGAGCAAGGTGGATCACGAAGAGGCGCACAAATGATCATGCTAGCGGACTGGCATCCTGACATCATTGAATTCATCATCTCAAAAATGCAAAATCCAAGAATTTTACGTTATTTAATCGAAAACACAAACGATGAATCGATTAAAAAATACGCTCAAGATAAATTGAAATTTAAGCCGCTATCACAGCAGGAAATTGATATGTATCAAGGGATTGTAAACTATAAGCACATTCCTGGAACAGGTGGCTTTAGTGAAAAAGTGATTAAAGATGCTGAATTGAAGCTGCGAACAGGCGGAACTTACAGTGTCCATAACTCTGAGTTTTTAACAGGAGCAAACATCTCCATTACATTAACGAAAGATTTTATGGAAGCAGTTGAAAATGACGCTGATTATGATTTAAGATTCCCAGATGTTGAAGGCTATAATGAACAACAGATGAAAGCCTACAATGAGAACTGGCATAAAGTCGGCGATGTACGTGAATGGGAAAAACAAGGTAATAAAGTTAGAACATATCGTAAAATCAAAGCAAAAGAACTTTGGAATCTCATTAATATTTGTGCGACATATTCAGCAGAACCAGGTATTTTCTTTATTGATAACGCGAACGATATGACAAATGCTAAAGCATATGGTCAACAAGTTGTTGCGACAAATCCATGTGGAGAACAGCCTCTAGCACCATTCTCTGTATGTAACCTTGCTGCAGTGAATTTAGCTGAAATGGCTAACAAAGAATCAAAAACAGTAGACTTCGAAAAGCTAAGAAAAACGGTTGAAGTCGGTGTTAGAATGCAGGACAACGTAATCGATGCAACTCCATACTTCTTAGCAGAAAATAAAAAGCAGGCACTTGGTGAACGCCGCGTCGGTTTGGGTGTAATGGGTCTGCATGACCTCCTCATTTACTGTGAAACAGAATATGGTTCAGAAAAAGGAAATGAGCTTGTTGATAAAGTATTTGAAACAATCGCAACAACAGCTTACCGTGCATCAATTGAATTAGCAAAAGAAAAAGGAAGCTTTCCTTTCTTAGTTGGTGAAAGTGAAGCTGATACGAATCGTCTTCGCGAAGCATTTGCACAAACTGGCTATATGAGTAAGATGCCTGCTGATATTTTAGAGGGTGTAAAAGAATACGGAATCCGAAATTCACATTTACTAACTGTTGCTCCTACGGGATCTACTGGGACAATGGTCGGCGTTTCAACTGGCCTTGAACCATACTTCTCATTCTCTTACTTCCGCAGTGGCAGATTAGGGAAATTCATTGAGGTAAAAGCTGATATTGTTCAAGAATATTTAGATCAACACCCAGAAGCTGATCCTAATAACCTTCCTTCATGGTTTGTATCAGCGATGGAATTAGCTCCAGAAGCACATGCTGATGTCCAATGTGTCATCCAGCGTTGGATTGACAGCTCAATTAGTAAAACAGTTAATGCTCCAAAAGGCTATACTGTAGAACAAGTTGAAAAAGTGTATGAACGTTTATATAAAGGTGGTGCCAAAGGTGGTACTGTCTATGTTGACGGAAGTCGTGATTCACAAGTTCTGACATTAAAAGCTGAAGAAAACACATTTGAGGAAACAGAAGAAGAAGTGAATCAAGAAAAAGGAAAAGTTGTTCTTGTTGATACTATTAACGATCTTCGTTCAACAAATGTCACAATTGGAAATGAAGTAGGAAATACATGTCCAGTTTGTCGTGAAGGTACTGTAGAAGATCTTGGCGGCTGTAATACGTGCACTAGTTGTGGTGCACAGCTTAAGTGTGGACTATAAAAAGTCTTCTAAAAGGGTCTGACATTGTCAGACTCTTTTTTTCGTAAATGACATGTTTTCCTTTACACATAAATGGAAGGTGAGTACCGAACATCATAACAATTGCTTGCATTTTTTCAAAAGACGCAACGGAACATTCTTACCTAATGAATGATTCGAAAAGTCCTAACTGATTTCAAAACCTTGTATTACGGGACAATCTCATGTAAAATTGACATGATTTCGGTAAAAAAAGATCGGCAATTTGGAGGCGACCTCATGCCAACACCAAGCATGGAAGATTATATTGAACAAATATACATACTTATTGAAGATAAAGGATATGCACGTGTTTCTGATATTGCAGAAGCATTAGCTGTTCACCCCTCATCAGTAACGAAAATGGTACAAAAATTAGATAAAGATGAATACTTAATTTATGAGAAATATCGTGGGCTTGTTTTAACCAATAAAGGTAAAAAAATTGGGAAGCGACTTGTTTATCGTCATGAGTTACTTGAACAGTTTTTAAAAATTATCGGGGTTGACGAAGATAAAATTTATAATGATGTTGAAGGAATTGAGCATCATTTAAGCTGGAATGCCATTGATCGTATTGGTGATCTTGTTCAGTACTTTGAAGAAAGTGAACAAAGGGTTCATACATTGCGCAGTATCCAAAAAAAGAATGAAGAACAATAACAAAAAATGCCTGCTAAAGTAAAAAAGATCTACTTTAGCAGGCATTTTTTATTTAGGTATTTTCTAAGAGATATTGCTTTTAAAAACGAAAACTATTTAAGGTTGATTGGAGCAGATTGCGAGACTCCTGCGGGATAGGTGAGACTCATGCAGGCGTTTACGCCGAGGAGGCTCACCGCCCGCCCCGCGGTCATCGTGCACCTCTCGCTGCAATCAACCACAACGCACTACTTGGTAAATAGCAACAAAGTTTGCGAAAACACCCTTTATTTAAGTCCTATATTGCTGCTTTTTTGAAATGGGTCTATTTTTTTCCTTTTGCTCTTACACTATAAAGGAGGAGTGGCGGAAGGAGGAAAGTTATGTATATCGATGGTGTGTTTTCAGGTGGGGGAATCAAAGGCTTTGCTCTGATTGGTGCTTATCAAGCAATTGAACAAAAGGGATATACATTCAAACGAATAGCTGGAACGAGTGCAGGCTCAATCATTTCAGCATTTATTATTGCTGGTTATACAGCGGATGAAATTTTAAAAATGATGGAAGAAGTTGACTTAAAAGAATTTTTAGATGAGAGAAAATCATTTTTACCTTTCTCTCTCACAAAATGGATGTCCTTATACTGGAAGCTCGGTTTATATAAAGGGGTTAAGCTGGAGGAATGGTTACTAACAAAACTAAGAGAGAAAGGAATATCAACATTTGCTGATATTCCAAACGGTTCCTTAAGAGTCATTGCCTCAGATTTAACGAACGGGCGAATGATCGTATTGCCAGATGACCTTCCTAAATACGGAATACACCCTGCTTCATTTTCAGTAGCACGAGCTGTTCGGATGAGTTGCAGCTTACCATATTTTTTTGAGCCAGTTCGACTAGCATCATCAACTGGTACGAATATTATTGTAGATGGTGGAGTACTTAGTAATTTCCCAATTTGGTTGTTTTATCAAAATAAAAAGTCAATAAAAAAAAGGCCAGTTCTTGGCATTAAACTAAGCTATAATGAACAAGAACGACCGAAAAGGAAGATTAATAATGCGATTGAAATGTTTAGCGCCCTTTTTGATACAATGAAGGATGCACATGACGAAAGACATATCTCAAGCAGGCACGAAAAGGATATTATTTTTATTCCTGTCGAACATATCGTTTCGACTGAAATGGAAATAACAGCAGAAAAAAAACTAGCCCTTATCGAGCTAGGAAGAAGTAGAACGAATGATTTTCTAAAGAGTTGGACGCTTTAGAAAAACGCTCTGTTTTTCTTTTTGCCTTTTTTTCCTTCAATCACCGTTAAATGTGATGGTTGTTTTTTCTTTTTTATAGCAGAGGTTTTTGTCGCTTTTTTAGCCTGTGAAATGTTTCTGATAGTAGAAACACGGTTATTTCTCTCGTTAAATCGTCTTTTGGATCTCTTTGCTGCCTTTGCATAAGAAGAATATTCTGTACCCATTTTCTTTTTGAAAAATAGACGGTAGATAAGATAAATAACTCCAGCAATTGCAGCATATATTGCAATTTGTTTTAATAGCCACATTGGATTAGTAACCAAAGTTGTTATTAGTCCAATTGCACCTAATAAAATAATTGCCAAGACGATCCCATTCATCACACGACGATTCATTTAAAACACCTCCAAGAAAAGATACCAATCAATGAAAACTTACATTAAACAATTTGTTCTGCAGCTTTTGTCTCTGTTTCTTTTTCTAAGCGCATCAGCTCGTTAAAGCTTGCAATAGCAACCTCAACTTGATCATTTGTCGGTTCCTTTGTTGTTAATAATTGTAACCACAGACCTGGATAGCCTAAGAAACGTAATACTGGGACATCACGAAGTTTATTCGTTAGCTGTAATACTTCAAATGAAATCCCGAGTACTACTGGTATTAATGCTAAGCGGTTTACAATACGTAGCCAAAATGGATCTGTTGGAACAAGGGTATAAATGAACATACCAACAATGACAGTAAATAAAATAAAGCTGCTTCCACATCTATAATGTAATCTTGACATGCTTTGAACATTTTCTACTGTTAGATCTAGGTTATTTTCATACGTATTAATGACTTTATGTTCAGCTCCGTGGTATTGAAAAACACGTCTGATTAAAGGTGTAAAGGATATAGCATATATATATGCTAGTAATAACAATAATTTGAAGGCACCTTCGATGAGAATTTGCCCAAAATCTGATGGTACAAGCGGACGCATAAATTCAGCTAAGAATACGGGGAGGAGTGTGAAAATTACTTTTCCAAAGAAAAAGGAGATAACCCCTACAGCTGCAATGCCGAGCCACATCGTGAGTTTTGAATCACTCTTCTTTTTTTCTTCGATAATCTTTTCATCATCCTCAGGATTCACTTCAAACCGCTCTGTTGCAAAGTTTAAGTGTTTTGAGCCATTTGCACTTGCTTCGATGATCGCAATGATACCTCGTAAAAAGGGAATCTTTTTTAACTTTGATAAAAGAGGTTGAGTTTTCCTTGGTAAATGAAAATAATCAATTGTATGATCATTTCTTCGTATAGCTGTTACATAATGATGCTTGCCACCGAACATAACGCCTTCAATAACAGCTTGCCCGCCATATGCAGGCTTGGTTTGATTTGACATGTGACACCAACCTATCTATTCTGATTCTTATGTTAAGAAATAAAGTATATCTATTATCTCTATAATACAGAATTTATAAGGAAACCTCTAGAGTGTTATTCAGAATAGAATGAGTTTACATGACTTTTTAACAATCATTTTTGGAAAGTCATTTATCAAGTTGAAATATTTTCCTTTATTTACATTATACCCATGCATTCAGTTACTAGACATGTAATTTTTATTCTTGTAAAAAACTTGGTAAAAAACATGTCTTTAGAAAAAATGGACATAGTAGTAATGGAGGTGTAGGTTTATGGCAGATCATAAAAAAACAGAAGAGGAACATAACAGCGAGAAAGATAATCCAAACCTTGAACAAAACAAAAAAGAACAACCTATTTCGCAAATTGGTAAAGTCATTGTAATCGGTTTTGTTGGCGGTGTGTTTTGGAGCTTATTGGCCTATCTTGCATCTATACTCAATTTCACTGAAGTTAGCCCCAATCTCCTTCTTCAGCCAATTGCCCTAGGGGACTGGAAGGAGGGACCAATAGGGAACTTCATCAGCATTGTTCTTATTGGGATTATTTCTATTGGAGTGGCATTGGTTTATTATGCGATTCTAAAGCGTTTTACATCAATGTGGGTAGGGATTGTTTTTGGAGCATTGTTGTGGGGACTTGTCTTTTTTTTACTAAATCCAATATTTCCAAATTTGAAAACGGTTTTTGAATTATCCCGTGCAACAATTTTGACAACAGTTTGTCTATATGTTTTATATGGAGTTTTTGTCGGTTACTCCATTTCATTTGATTATAATGAGCTAAATACGAGTCAAGATCACAAATAGGAAAACATAGTATCAAAGTGTTTAGATATGGTAGAATGTTCATTACATGAACATTCTTTTTTGTATTTTCAAAAAGTTTTTAATGATACTTATTTATTGTTGATTTTTGAAAAGAGGTGCAACCTAAAATTATGAAATTTTTAGTCATTAACGGACCAAATCTTAATCGACTTGGTTTACGTGAGCCTGCAATTTATGGATCAAAAACATTAACAGACTTAGAAAAGGATTTATTTGCATTTTGTGAAACAGAAATGATTGAAGTCACTTGTTTCCAATCAAATCATGAAGGGGATATTATTGATTCTATTCATGAAGCGGAACATCAATTTGATGGAATTGTTTTAAATCCTGGTGCATTTACACATTATAGTTATGCGATTAGAGACGCAATTGCAAGCATAACACTGCCAGTTGTTGAAGTACATATATCAAACGTTCATGCACGAGAAGAGTTTCGTCATACATCAGTAACGGCTCCTGTTACAATTGGTCAAATTATTGGTCTTGGTTTTAAAGGCTACGAGCTAGCGATGCTCGCATTAAAAGAGCGATTAGGAGGGAAACAGAAATGAAGCTAGAAAAAATTCGTAATCGGTTTAAAGAATTATCAATTGATGGACTATTAATCACTAGTGAATTTAATCGTAGATATATGACAGCTTTTACTGGGACAGCTGGTGTTGCGGTTATCTCTGAAGAAAAGGCGGTTTTTATTACAGACTTTCGCTATACTGAACAAGCAGCTAAGCAGATTGAAGGATATGAGATTGTTAAACATTCAGGACCAATTATAGAAGAAGTTGCGAATATCGTTTCCAAATTAGGTATTAAAAAGCTAGGGTTTGAACAGGACCATCTAACATATCAAACGTATTCTTCTTATAAACAGGTATTATCACAAACAGAATTTATCCCAGTTTCAGGTGCAGTAGAAAAGTTACGCTTGATTAAGTCACCAGCAGAGATTAAGATATTAAAGGAAGCAGCCCTGATTGCTGACGCTGCGTATAAACATATATTATCGTATGTGAAACCTGGGTTAAAAGAAATTGAAGTTGCAAATGAACTTGAATTTTTTATGAGAAAAAATGGTGCTGTATCATCATCCTTTGATATTATTGTTGCTTCAGGCTACCGTTCTGCCTTACCTCATGGGGTAGCAAGTGACAAAGAAATTGAAAAAGGTGATTTTGTTACGCTTGATTTTGGTGCATACTACAAAGGATATTGTTCAGATATCACAAGGACGTTTGCTGTTGGCCAACCAAGTGAAGAGTTGCAGAAGATTTATTCCATCGTTCTAGAGGCACAATTACGCGGTATGAACGGAATTAAACCAGGGATGACAGGGAAAGAGGCAGATGCCCTGACACGTGATTATATAACAGAACAAGGATATGGGGAATACTTTGGACATTCGACAGGTCATGGTTTAGGTATGGAAGTCCATGAAAGTCCAGCCTTATCGTCTAGATCTAATACAATCCTTGAGCCTGGTATGGTTGTGACTGTTGAACCGGGAATTTATGTAGCAGGTCTCGGCGGCGTAAGAATTGAAGATGATATTGTCATCACAGATACAGGAAATGAGGCACTAACTCATTCACCAAAAGATCTGATTATTTTATAATTGGGAGACATAGTCTTTACATAGAAAAGAGGGTTATATCAATAATCGATAATAGCCTCATGTTTTCAATCCCATATTTATAGTATTTTAGGAGGATTTTTTCATGATTTCAGTTAACGATTTTCGTACAGGATTAACAATTGAGGTTGATAACGGCATTTGGCGTGTTATGGATTTCCAACACGTAAAGCCTGGTAAAGGTGCAGCGTTTGTTCGTTCAAAACTTCGTAATCTACGCACAGGAGCTGTTCAAGAAAAAACGTTCCGTGCTGGTGAAAAAGTAGCGAAAGCTCAAATTGAAACACGTAGAATGCAATATCTATATGCAAATGGTGATCAACATGCATTCATGGATACAGAAACATATGATCAAATTGAATTGCCATCATCACAAATAGAATACGAATTAAAATTTTTAAAAGAAAACATGGAAGTTCAAATCATGATGTTTGGAACGGAAACATTAGGAGTTGAGCTGCCAAACACAGTTGAATTAGAAGTTACTGAAACTGAACCAGGTATTAAAGGTGATACTGCTTCAGGCGGTACGAAACCAGCAACTTTAGAAACTGGGCTTACTGTTCAAGTGCCATTCTTTATTAACCAAGGTGATCGCCTTATTATTAACACATCAGAGGCTTCTTACGTTTCACGGGCTTAAATCTAAACATATAAAAAGAGATGCAAATTTTGCATCTCTTTTTTGCATTTAATCAGTAGTCGGGTAGGGATTGTGTTGGTGGGCTGGAATCTGTTCTGTTTTTGTTTCGCAAATGTGCAATCGTTAGTCACATCACTGCTGCTTATCATCACTAAACGAAGTTTTTCTTTCTCTAACCAAGTTTTAAACCATCCCTTTATCAATTGCTTTTATCAATGCTTTAGCCGTTTTTTTTAACTCCGCTACGATTATCCTCTATATATTCTTCAGCAATACCTCTAATTTCAAGAATACATTCCGGAGCATGTTTACATACACTTAATAATCCTTTTAATATTCGTCCTCGATGTTTTCCGTCCCATATTAAAAGTGAATCCTTTAGAATTGGAAATGCTGCAAGTGCCTCTTTCTTACCAGATTCTGCAAAGTTACAAATAGTTTGAACAGAATAATCTCGTACAATTGTACTTTTATCAGTTGTAATAAGTTCTTTTATTATTGGCATGACTTTAGAAATTTGCTCTGTTATGTATGGAGTTATTAATGATATTGCATGAATCGCTTCCCAGCGGACTCGTGTTGTTTTTATGGATAGTAAAGGGATCAAATAATCAAAATAAGGGACTACTAATTCGGGTTTCACTTCAGCTATTTTTGTTAATACTTCCGCACAATCTCCAACCAACGCTTTGTCTTTACTTTTTAAGCCTTCTTTAATCTCATCTAATAAAGATGGATTTTCGATGCATTCATTTGCAATATTTCGATTTCCTTCTTCCGTTTTCTCACCTAATTTCGATGATAGTTTGGAAATGATGGTCATCCTTCCACACCTCATTAGTTTCAAAATGATTGTTAACGTTTTTTTTCTTTAAAAATATTGGTACAAACCGCTTTAATAAGCAGTTTAATTATATTTCTTTAAACCTTCTTTGTCTAAAATTCCTCTTTAAAGCATATGGTGTACAAACCGTATTTGAGGAGGAGCACATGAAACGTTTATTTTCCCATATAGATTCTACTGTTTTAACTATGGCTGGTTTGCGTTTTTTATCTGCATCGATCGAATTAACTGCAGCAATCTTAATGTTAATGTTAAATGATGTAAAAAAAGCTGTAACGATTAATTCTTTATTAGCAATTGTAGGACCAATTATTTTTATCGCAACAATGACAATTGGGATTTTTCAGATTGCTGATCAATTATCATACGCAAAATTGCTCTTTATTGGACTTGGAGTGTTCTTTATATTGTTTGGAATTTATAAATAATTATTGTTGCAGAAGGGGAGGAAATCATCATGACAATTAAGTCATGAATGTGGTCAAGCATGCATACATTGAAAATAACGAAAAGTCTAATAGGAGGAAGCGACATGAAAGAAATGTTAGATATGCTTCCAGAATCAATCAGTACCCAAATATTGAAGCTACATCCTTCTAGTTTGGCCAGAATGGAAGAAATCCGGATTCGTGTAATGAAACGTGTTGAGGTCATCATTTCAGGTAAGCCTGTGTTTCTTTCCTATGTAACAACCTATGAGGACTCAATTAATTTACTTAATGAGCTTAGCCACTATTCGATTTATACATTGGAAGAAGAATTAAAAAAAGGTTATATAACGGTTCGTGGCGGGCATCGAGTCGGTCTTTCTGGAAGAGTCATTACAGAAGATGGACGAGTTAAAGCAATTCGTGACGTCACATCATTTAATATAAGAATTGCTAAAGAGAAGGTAGGGATCGCAGAGAGATATGTTCCATACCTATTTCAAGAAAAGTGGATGAATACATTAATTATCGGTCCCCCGCAAACAGGGAAGACAACATTGCTTAGAGATTTTGCAAGAGTTATCAGCAGTGGTTTTCAGCACATTGAATCAAGAAAGGTTGGAATTGTGGATGAACGTTCTGAAATAGCTGGATGTGTAAAAGGTGTGCCACAACATCAGCTTGGAGAACGAATCGATGTTCTTGATGCATGTCCGAAGGCTGAAGGTATGATGATGATGATTCGTTCAATGAGTCCAGACGTATTAATCGTAGATGAAATTGGTACAAAAGAAGATGCAGAAGCTGTAATGGAAGCTGTCCATGCCGGGGTGCAGCTATTTGTTACTGTACATGGTTATCGAGTTTCTGAACTCTTAAAGCGTCCTACATTAAAGATGTTAATCGAATCAAATGTGTTTGATCGGTTTATTGAATTATCTAGAAAAGACGGCCCAGGAACCGTACAACAAATTCTTAATCAGCATGGTCAGCATTTTAATTTAGAAAGAAGTGTGACCTAAAATGATCAAGTGGATGGGTGCAATATTTATCATAATCGCAACAACATGGGCAGGTTTTGAAGCTGCAAAACATTTAAGTGCTAGAACTAGACAGCTAAGGCAGCTAAAGGTTGCACTGCAATCGTTAGAAGCTGAAATTATGTATGGACATACATCATTAATCGTTGCAGCTCAAAACATATCGAAACAATTACCAAATCCATTATCACAGCTTTTTGAGACCTTTGCAGCAAAACTTATCAAGGGACATACAAGTGTAAAGGGTGCATGGGAGGAGAGTCTTGAAGACGTTTGGCGCTTCACTGCCTTTAAACAAGGAGAATATGAGGTCTTAAAACAATTCGGAGAAACTCTTGGTCAGCATGATCGTATCTCACAACAAAAGCATATTAAGCTAGCATTGTCGCATTTGGAAAGAGAGGAAGCTGATGCGATTGATCGGCAAAATCGTTACGAACGAATGATGAAAAGTTTAGGAGTATTAACAGGGCTGCTCTTAGTCATTTTATTGATGTAGAAGTTGAAGGGAGTTCGTTGCAATGGGCGTAGATATTAATACGATCTTTCAAATTGCCGGGATAGGAATCGTCGTTGCATTCCTTCACACAATTTTAGATCAAATGGGAAAAAAAGAATATGCACAATGGGTCACACTTATAGGCTTTATTTACATTTTGTTCATGGTTGCATCAATTGTTGATGATCTATTCAATAAGATAAAATCGGTCTTTCTGTTTCAGGGGTAGGGGGGGCTTCTTATCGAAATCATACAAATCGTCGGACTTGGGCTGATTGCAACCTTTCTTGCATTAATTGTAAAAGAACAAAAGCCTACCTTTGCTTTTATGCTAGTTGTGTTTGTTGGTTGTGTCATCTTTTTATTTTTAGTAGACCAGGTATATGAAATTATAAGAATGGTAGAACGAATTGCAATAAATGCAAGTGTTAATCTCATCTATGTTGAAACAATTTTAAAAATAATTGGGATTGCTTACATTGCAGAGTTTGGGGCACAAATTACAAAAGATGCAGGACAAGGTGCAATTGCTTCAAAAATAGAATTAGGAGGCAAAATTCTGATTCTTACAATGGCGATCCCGATCTTAACTGTCATTATTGAAACAGTGCTTGGGATGATCCCTGGAACATAGAAGAATAAGTCGCTTCAACATGCTCTGTTCAATGTTACAACTAATATCACTCTTTATTATGTATTAGCTCTAATAAATAGATGTATAAGGCGGAGGTGTTTAAATGCGAACGTTTCTATCTCTTTTTTTTCTTTCAATCATTCTATTCAACCCAATAAATGTACAAGCCCAAACATCACCGCAGCCGGAAGTACAAGCTGACACGCCTAATGCCGATGTCATTGTGGATGAGCAAGTCGATAAATTGGAAATTAGTGATATAAAAAAATATTGGGACGAAGTAATGACAGAATACGGCGGCTTTTTGCCTGAAAGTCAAAAAGGCAGCTTACTTCAATTTTTAAGTGGAGAAAAAGAGCTGAGCTTTCAGGAGTGGATGAAGGCCTTCCTAAAATTTTTATTTCATGAATTAATTGCTAATGGAAAATTATTAGGGACGTTAATCTTGTTAACGGTTTTTAGTATGCTTCTGCAGTTGTTACAAAATGCATTTAATCAAAGCACAGTGAGTAAAGTAGCTTATGCACTTGTATATATGGTGTTAATCATCATTGCGCTAAATAGCTTTCATGTTGCCATTCAATATACAAACGATGCCATACAATCGATGACCAATTTCATCCTTGCATTAATTCCTTTGTTGTTGGCATTAATGGCTTCTTCAGGTGGGTTAGCCTCAGCAGCCTTTTTTCATCCAGTCATTATCTTTTTAATGAATACAAGTGGATTGCTAATCAAAAATATTGTGTTGCCATTGTTGTTTCTCTCAGCATTGTTAAATATTGTTAGTACACTAACAGAACAATATAAAGTCACACAGCTTGCTGGATTACTAAGAAATATTAGTATTGGTCTTCTAGCATCGTTTTTAACCATATTCCTTGGTGTCATATCTGTACAAGGAGCATCTGCTGCTGTGACAGATGGAATCACAATACGAACCGCAAAATTTATTACAGGGAATTTTATTCCTGTTCTTGGGAGGATGTTTACAGATGCAACAGATACCGTCATCAGTGCCTCTATTTTATTGAAAAATACGGTTGGAATCATTGGTGTTGCAGTCCTGTTATTTATCGCGGCTTTCCCTGCAATTAAAGTGTTATCCTTAGCATTTATTTATAAATTTGCTGCATCGATCCTTCAACCTCTTGGTGGAGGACCTGTTATAAAGTGTTTAGACATCATCAGTAAAAGCGTCATATATATTTTTGCAGCACTAGCGATTGTCTCTCTCATGTTCTTTTTAAGTATTACTGTCATCATCGCTGCAAGTAATTTAACAATTATGATGCGTTAAAAGAACCTGAATGTAAGTGCAGTAATCACCTAATAACCGTTAAAGTATCGTTAAATAGTAAGAACTGGAAGTCTACTTCCTATTAATGCTTAGGAAGGGAGGAATTTATCGTGTCTTTCTTAACAGAATGGATTACCAATATTATTGTTTTTATTTTACTGGCAATTGTTATTGATCTTTTATTACCGAATTCATCCATGCAAAAATATGCAAAAATGGTCATTAGTCTTTTACTAATCATCGTAATCATTAATCCTATCTTTAAAATATTTTCAAAAGATATGAATGATATTCTAGCAGAATTCCAGCTTGGAGCATCAACAAAAGAAGATGACGTAAAAAATTTAATAGAATTGCAGAAAAATGAAATACAAGCCTCACAACGTGCATATATTTTAGAACAAATGGCTGTCCAAATGAAAACGATGGCAAAAGAGGAGCTGGTGAAGAAATATGATGTAACGATTGATACAATCCTTCTTTCCGAATCAGAACAAGTAGTCGATATTAACTCTCAAAAAGATCTTACACATATTCAGGTATTTCTACAAAAGAATCCAACAGAAGAAGCAGAAAGTAAAGAAAAAGTTGAAGCAGTTGAGGCCGTTCAACCTATCGCAATTGACACAACAAAAGAACAACAAATAGATGAACAAGAAGTAACAATGAATGTAGAAGAAATCACAGCATTTTTAGCAAAAATTTGGGAAGTAGAAGAAGAAAAAATAACACTAGAATTGGAAGGGGGGGAGGAGTCAATAGATGAACAATAAAGAGGGCTTTTTTCACAAGTTAAAGTCTTTGCTTGGCCAGTCAGATTCTAAGAAACCATCTAAATATCAGTATTTTATTCTAGTTTTCGTATTAGGAGTAGCATTTATGCTTGTAAGTAATCTATTTAGCAGTAAAGATAATCAAACGAATGACATTGTACCTACTTCTTCATCTTCTTCTAACGAAAGCACAGAAGTCTTTAAGCAAGAAAAAGGTGAAAAAACCGGCTCCATCTCTGATTATGAAGCAGAATATGAAAATCAATTAAAGGAAGTATTAGAAACAATTTCTGGGGTAGGAAATGTATCAGTTGTCGTTAATGTTGATTCAACTGAAACAAAAGTAGTTGAAAAGAACACCGTTACAGGTAGTCAGGTAACGAAAGAAACTGACCGTGAAGGCGGAAAAAGAGAAGTAGAAGATCAATCGACTGATGAACAAGTTGTCATTATACAAGAAGGTGAAAAAGAGGTTCCGATTGTCGTACAAACAAGAAAACCAGAAATTAGAGGAGTCTTGATAGTCGCCCAAGGTGCTGACAACATTCATATAAAGAAAACAATTATTGAGTCAGTTACGCGGGTTTTGGGTGTACCAAGTCATCGCGTAGCAGTAGCCTCGAAAAAAATGAAGGAGGATGAATAGATGATGTTGAAAAAACAAACGGTTTGGTTATTAACGATGTTAAGTTTAGTGGTGGTTTTATCTGTTTATTATGTAACTTCGCCAGAAGGTGGAACTAGCGACATGGTGATGACAGAGGATGAAAAAGAAGTTAGTGAAAATGAAATAGCTAAAGAACAACCAGTTGAAGAGAAACAACCTGCAGAAGAACAACAACCTGCTGAAGAAGAAAAGCCAGCAGAAGAAGAAAAACCAGCTGAAGAAGAAAAACCAGCAGAAGAAGATAAGCAGCCGGCACAAGAAGGTAAAGGCACTGAAAAAGGTAAAAGTGAAAATGGAGAAGTCCAAACAGAAGAATTAGAGGATGGTACTGTCATTTCTAGTGTTGCCAGCGATGAATTATTTACTGAATTACGACTCCAAGTTGACGATGAACGTAATAAATTAAAAGAACAATTACAATCAATTGTAGCAAGCAATGATGCGTCAGCAAATGAGAAAAGTGAAGCATATGATGAAATGGAGGCTCTAACTGATGCAGCACAAAAAGAAGCAATCCTAGAAACGCTGATTAAATCACAAGGCTATGAGGATGCATTAGTACGTGCTGACGGAAACAATGTAAAAATTACGGTGAAAGCAAAAGAACATAGTAAATCATCTGCCAACAAAATTATGGCACTTGTGAGAGACGAAATGGAAAATATGGAAGATGTGATTGTTACATTTGAACAATAACAGGAAAAAAGTCAATCCTAAAGGGTTGGCTTTTTTTCATGAACATTTTACTGGAAAGTTTTTAGTAGTTTCCATAACTGAGACTTAACGAGACTTTATGGGCAGTTTTCACTAATAAACATGATCTTACTTTGTTTTTAAAAAGTATCTGTATCCAACCTATTGCTGCGGGGAAATGAGAGATCTCCTTTACTTGGGGTTTTCCTGTAGGCAATTGTAAGATAAAATGAAAAGCAGGAGGAACGAATCATAAAATGACTTCTGGATATAAAGGTAAACTTTTGAAAATACTGGGTATATAAACTAGAAACCTTCGTAAATGGGTACAATTGTTGTTGAATTTATTTGGTTATGTATAATAAGATGTAAGTATGGGACTAAGTTTTAGTACTAGATTATAAATTTATAAAATCATGTTTTCAAATGATTAAAGGAGTGCCTAATCATGCTAAAAATACAAGAAATAAGAGAAATCATCAATTTAATTGATCAATCATGTATTAATGAGTTTACATTTGAGCACGAAGGTTCAAAAATTACTATGAAAAAACAAACTCAAGAAGTAGAAACAGTTGTACGAAATGTTGTTGCTGCTCCAGTTGCAGAGCCAGTACACGTTCAGCCTGTACAAACTCAAACAGTATCAGCTTCAAATCAAGAAATAGTTGAGGCACCTAAAGCCGATACATCAAATTTACATAAGATTATTTCTCCTATGGTAGGAACTTTTTACTCTGCTTCTTCACCTGAAGCAGGTGATTATGTACAAGTCGGTTCAAAGGTAACGAATGACACTACGGTTTGTATCGTAGAAGCAATGAAACTCTTTAATGAAATTGAGGCTGAAGTAAAGGGCGAGATCGTCGAAATACTAGTACAAAATGGACAACTTGTTGAGTATGGACAACCTTTATTCCTTGTTAAGCCTGAGTAAGGAGCTAAAATAATGATTAAGAAATTACTAATTGCCAATCGAGGAGAAATTGCTGTCCGTATTATACGGGCATGTAAAGAATTAGATATTGAAACAGTTGCTGTATTTTCTGAAGCTGATCGTGAAGCATTACATGTTCAACTTGCTGATGAAGCATACTGTATCGGGCCAACCGCATCAAAAGATAGCTATTTAAACTTCACAAACATTATAAGTGTTGCAAAACTTACAGGTAGTGAAGCGATACATCCTGGATATGGATTTTTAGCAGAAAATGCAGATTTTGCGGAGTTATGTAAAGAATGCAATATTATCTTTGTTGGTCCTAGTGCCGAGGCTATTTCTAAAATGGGAACAAAGGATGTAGCTAGAGAAACAATGCGCCTAGCGGGAGTGCCAATTGTTCCAGGCTCACGTGGAATTATTGAAAATATCGATGAGGCAAAAATGTTGGCAAAAGATATGGGATATCCTGTTATAATAAAGGCAACAGCAGGTGGTGGCGGAAAAGGCATCCGCGTTGCTGCAGATGAAGAAGCATTAATAAAGGGTATTGAAATAACCCAGCGTGAGGCGGCAACTGCATTTGGTAATCCAGGTGTATATATTGAGAAATATATTGAGGATTTCCGCCATGTTGAGATTCAAGTATTAGCAGATTCACATGGGAATGTTATTCATCTTGGTGAGAGAGACTGCTCAATTCAACGAAGACTGCAAAAGTTACTAGAAGAAACACCATCACCAGCATTAGACGAAACAATTCGTGAACAGATGGGGGATGCGGCTGTTAAAGCAGCAGCAGCAGTTTCCTATACTGGAGCTGGAACAGTAGAATTTATTTTCGATCACATTAATAAAAAGTTTTACTTTATGGAAATGAACACACGCATCCAAGTTGAACATCCTGTAACAGAAATGGTAACTGGCATCGACTTAATAAAAGAACAAATTAAGGTCGCTTCCGGTGAAAAATTATCAGTTACCCAAGAAGAAGTAACGTTTAATGGCTGGGCGATTGAATGTCGGATTAATGCAGAAAACCCTGAAAAGAACTTTATGCCGTCAGCAGGGAAAATTAACTACTATTTGCCACCTGGTGGTTTAGGTGTTAGAGTAGACTCAGCGGTATATCCTGGTTATACCATTCCGCCATATTATGATTCAATGATTGCAAAACTTATAACTTATGGTGCGACAAGAGAGGAAGCAATTGCTCGAATGAAGCGGGCATTAAGTGAATTTGTTATAGAAGGAATTTCTACAACAATCCCATTCCATTTAAGACTACTTGAGCATGAAAAATTTGTTTCAGGTGATTTTAATACGAAGTTTCTAGAGATGTACAAGGTCATGGATTCGTAAATATTTTCGGAGGTGCTGACCAGTGAAAGATACTAATAATGTTTTAGAGATGAATCAAGAAAACAACGGTTTAGGTAAGGTTGAAATTGCTCCTGAGGTTATTGAAGTCATTGCAGGTATTGCAGCTTCAGAAATTGAAGGTGTAGCATCAATGCGTGGTAACTTTGCAGCTGGTGTCGTCGAACGACTTGGAAAGAAAAATCATGGTAAAGGCGTAAAAGTTGAGCTTGCTGAAGAAGGCATTATCATTGATGTCTACTGTGTCATGATTTTTGGTGTTTCAATTCCAACAGTTGCACAAAAGATTCAAGATAATATCCGTCAAGCATTACTTAATATGACGGCATTAGAGGTCAATGAAGTGAACATACATGTTGTTGGTGTTCAATTTGAGTCAAAAATACAAGAAATTGAAGTTGATCAAGAAATGTAAGTATAAATTTACAAGCGCTTTTCCAGTAGGATGTGAGGGGCTTGTCGCAAGAACTAAGTATGAGAAGATTTACTTAGTGATGAAAAACCAAAGGGGACTGCCCTTTGGTTTTTTTATTGATAGAAAATTATTAGAATGCCACCTGACTGGTTATATTGATAATAGAATTTTTTGAAAAACGAATGTTCAAAATAATTTAAACGTATTTATTCGTTAATACATAAAAACAATTCATTTTCGGCATGATTCTATAAGGTAGATATGGTATGATCACTTTATGACATTCGACATTATTTTTGGACATTAAAGGAGCAAGTAAAGAATGAAACGAAGAACAGCAAGAGAAAAGGCACTTCAAGCGTTATTTCAAGTGAATGTAAGCAATACAGAACCAAACGAAGCAATTGAGCACGTACTGGAAGAAGGTACTCCTGACACATTTATGAACAATCTTGTTTTTGGAACAATTGAGCATGAAAAGGAACTAGATGCATTAATATCTCCATATTTGGTTAATTGGACAATTGATCGCTTAGCAAATATTGATAAAACGATCTTGCGTATGGCAGCATATGAATTGAAATATGAACAAGATGTTCCATCTAACGTAACGTTAGATGAAGCTGTTGAATTAGCAAAAGCGTTTGGTGATGATCATTCAAGTAAATTCGTTAATGGAGTCCTCTCTAAAATTAAAAAACACCTGGAGGGTTAAACAAAATTTGAGGAGGAATTAAGAATGACAGCAACGATTATTGATGGCAAACAATTATCTCAAACAAAACGAAGTGAATTAGCGAAAGAAGTAGAACAAATAAAAGCAAAAGGTTTACTTCCAAAGCTCGTAGTGATCTTAGTTGGCGACAATCCTGCATCTCTTTCTTATATAAGAGGAAAACAAAAAGCATCTGAAGAAATTGGCGTGGGCTTTAAATTAGAACATTTTCCTGCAGCATTTACAGAAAAGGAATTGCTGGATGTAATTGAACACTACAATAACAATGATGAATATCATGGGATCTTAGTTCAACTTCCGCTGCCTGCCCATATTGATGAAACAGCTGTTGTTGAAGCAATTTCACCTCAAAAAGATGTTGATGGTTTTCATCCAATCAATATCGGTCGGATGATGACAGGTCAAGAAACATTTTTACCTTGTACACCAGCAGGAATCGTCGAAATGATAAAATCAGTTGGGGTTGAAATAACCGGGAAAAATGTTGTGGTTGTCGGGAGAAGTAACATTGTCGGTAAACCAGTTGGACAACTATTATTAAATGAACATGCTACAGTCACATACTGTCATTCTAAAACAAAGAATTTAGCCTCATATACGAAAGAAGCTGATATTTTAGTTGCAGCTGTTGGACGTGCAAATTTTATTAAAGGAAATGATATTAAGCCGGGAGCAGTCGTAATTGATGTAGGTGTTAACAGACTTGATACAGGAAAATTATGCGGTGATGTCGTATTTGACGAAGCGAAGGAAGTAGCAAGCTTCTTAACACCTGTTCCAGGCGGTGTAGGTCCTATGACGATTACAATGTTGGCACATAATACTGTACAATCTGCTAAACAATTCCTATCAAAGCAAAATAGCTAAAAAGCAATTGTCTAAGAAAAATGGACGAGAGAAGCCTCAGGTTAGAGGCTCTCTTTTTGAACGTTTTTTCTTTTTATTAGTGAGTGCAGTAAAAGGAGGTTGTACGATGAGTGAGATAAAATATGTAACGGTTACAGCCTTAACAAAGTACATAAAACGGAAATTTGATGTAGATCCGCATTTATCAGATATTTGGATTAAGGGTGAAATTTCTAATTTTAATTTACATAGCAGAGGCCATATGTACTTTACACTAAAGGATGAAAATGCACGTATACAAGCTGTTATGTTCGCTGGAGCAAATAAATCGCTTAAATTTAAACCAGAGAATGGCATGAAGGTGATTCTGCGTGGTGAAATTTCAGTGTACGAACAGAGTGGCGGGTATCAAGTTTACGTGAAAGAAATGCAGCCCGACGGAATCGGGAGTTTATATTTAGCTTATGAAGAATTGAAAAATCGATTGCAAAAAGAGGGCCTTTTTGATCAAACATACAAAAAACAGATTCCGAAATATCCAAACCGTGTCGGTGTCATTACCTCACCTACAGGTGCAGCGATTCGTGATATATTAATAACCATTAATCGGCGTTATCCGCTTGCAAAGGTTATTTTAATACCAGCCCTCGTACAAGGGGTTCATGCTGGTGCATCTGTAGCGGAAGCGATAAAGAAAGCGAATAAGCTGGGAGCACTAGATGTTTTAATTGTTGGTCGAGGTGGAGGTTCAATAGAAGAACTCTGGGCATTTAATGAAGAAATCGTAGCAAGAGAAATTTTTGCTTCGCAAATACCGATTATCTCTGCTGTTGGGCATGAAACTGATTATACAATAGCTGACTTTGTAGCGGATTTACGAGCTCCAACACCAACAGGTGCTGCCGAACTAGCTGTACCCCATATTTCTGACTTAATGGAACGTCTATTGGAACGTAAAAACAGACTAAAAAGATCCATGCTGGAAAGAATATCCTCGAATAAAGATCGATTAAATCATTATCAAACATCATATGCCTTCCGCTATCCTAAACAGCTTTATTTACAGAAGGAACAACAATTGGATCTAGTAGTTGAACGCCTTCAAAAAGAAGGTCAAAGGCTGATCAAATATAAAAAAGATACCTACTCTCATCTACAAAGCCGACTCACAAATGTTCATCCAAAAGATCAAATGAATCGCTCAAAAGAAGCACATCAAGCTTTGTTGAAAAAATTAAATCGAGAAATGAGTTCCATTCTTAATATCAAATATGCGCAATTTAATGAATCAATTGCAAAACTTAATGCACTAAGTCCACTGAAAGTAATGGATAGGGGATATAGCCTCGTATATCAAGAGGGAAATCTAATCAAAAGTATTAATCAAATAGATGAAGGTCAAATGCTTAAAGTCCAACTTAAAGATGGTCAACTTGACTGTAAAGTACATGGAGTAGAGGAGAGATCCGTCAATGAGTAAAGAAGAACAGATAAAAGATGAAGTATCGTTTGAGACTGCAATGCAGCAATTAGAGGATATTGTTGGTAAGCTTGAAGAGGGAGATGTCCCTTTGGAAAAGGCGATTGAATACTTTCAAAAAGGAATGGAGTTATCAAAACTTTGTCATGACAAACTTCAACATGTAGAGAAACAAATGGATTTTATTTTACGAGAAGATGGTGAATTAAAACCATTTGAGCTTCAGGAGGAAGAAAGATCTTGATGATACAACTTACTGATTTTTTACAGACACGAAAACAGAGAATTGAAGAGGCAATGCCTGTTTATATAGAGAAACTCCAAGCTCCTGAAACGTTGAAAAAAGCGATGCTATATTCATTAGAAGCAGGTGGAAAACGTTTAAGGCCGATTCTAGTTCTAGCTGTGCTTCATACATATAAACAAGCTGAAGATGCTGGAATTGCAACAGCGTGTGCTATTGAAATGATCCACACATATTCTTTAATCCATGATGATTTACCTTGTATGGATGATGATGACCTACGACGAGGAAAGCCGACAAATCATAAAGTTTTTGGAGAAGCCATGGCTGTGTTAGCAGGTGATGGACTCTTGACACAAAGCTTTTCTTTAATAGTAAATGATCCATTTTCTTCTTCAGAAAAAAAACTGCGAATTATATCTGAACTCGTTCTTTCAGCAGGAGCTGAAGGGATGGTTGGAGGACAAGTTGCTGATATGGAAGGTGAATCAAAGAATTTGACTCTACTTGAACTGCAGTATATTCATGAAAACAAAACAGCTAAACTTCTTTCTTTCAGTATTATTTCCGGGGCTATATTAGCAGGTGCACCAGAAGAAGATATCGAAAAACTTCGCAAATATGCGTATCATCTTGGAATTGCTTTTCAAATTCAAGACGATATATTAGATATTGAAGGAAGTCAGGAGATAATTGGTAAACCAATAGGATCTGATACAACAAATGAAAAGACAACATATCCATCGTTGTTAACCATACAAGGCGCAAAAGAAAAACTATCTGATCACATCGAACAAGCTAAAGAATTCGTAGATAGCTTATCTGTTCCAGCAGAATTACTCATTCAGATGTGTGATTTAATTGCAAAGCGAGACCACTAATCATACAGAAAGATACATTCACAATAAAAGCCGTCCATTTGGTACGGTTTTTTATTCTATCTTCAATTATCTGCACATTAGAGCCGTTTAAAGATAAAACATTGTAAAATCGGCTATTTTATGGTAAGTTTTTGCTTGCACATCATTATACTAATTTATGTATCCTATTAACAAATATACTTTTGGTTTTTAAATAAAAGATTTTTACGGTAAAATAATAAGACAAGCATATTTTGATTACAAATCAATGTAAAGGATTTCTCATTAATCTACGTTTATGATATTTAAATGATCGTGTTGAATGAATACTAACATATGAATCAAACTGAATTGAAAGTGAGTGATCCATTTGGATCTTCTATCCATTAAAGACCCGAGTTTTTTAAAAAATTTATCAAATAAAGAACTTGAAAAACTTAGTAATGAAATTCGTAAATTTTTAGTTGAAAAGCTTTCAGAAACAGGCGGACATATCGGACCTAATCTAGGTGTTGTTGAACTAACAGTTGCCCTCCATAAAGTATTCGACAGTCCAAAGGATAAATTTATTTGGGATGTTGGACATCAGTCCTATGTGCATAAAATTTTGACAGGTCGAGCAAAAGAATTTGATACATTGCGCCAATATAAAGGATTGTGCGGTTTTCCAAAACGAAATGAAAGTGAACACGATGTATGGGAAACAGGTCATAGCTCCACTTCTTTATCTGCAGCAATGGGAATGGTTATTGCCAGGGATATAAAGAAAACAAATGAACATATCATTCCAATTATAGGTGATGGAGCACTAACTGGAGGTATGGCGTTAGAAGCGTTAAACCATATTGGTCATGAGCAAAAGGATATCATTGTTGTTTTAAATGACAATGAGATGTCGATTGCTCCAAATGTTGGGGCTCTTCATAATGTTTTAGGTCGTCTAAGAACAGCTGGTAAATATCAATGGGCTAAAGATGAACTTGAATATATCTTGAAGAAAATTCCTGCTGTTGGCGGGAAATTAGCGTCCACAGCTGAACGAGTAAAGGACAGTTTAAAATATTTGCTTGTATCGGGCGTGTTTTTTGAAGAGTTAGGATTTACTTATTTAGGTCCAGTCGACGGACATAACTATGAAGCGTTATTTGAAAATCTTCAATATGCTAAAAAAACCTCAGGGCCCGTTTTACTACATGTCCTCACGAAAAAAGGTAAAGGATATGAGCCGGCTGAAACAGATACCATTGGTACTTGGCACGGTACAGGTCCATATAAAATCGAAACAGGTGATTTCTTAAAGCCTAAAGTAATCGGACCAGCCTGGAGTAAAGTTGTAAGTGAAACAGTACGGAAGCTTGCACGTGAGGATGGCAGAATTGTTGCGATAACCCCTGCTATGCCAGTTGGTTCAAAGCTTGAAGCTTTTGCTGAGGAATTTCCTGATCGCATGTTTGATGTTGGTATAGCTGAACAGCATGCAACTACTTTGGCTGCTGGTTTAGCTACTCAAAATATGAAGCCATTTTTAGCGATTTACTCAACGTTTTTACAGCGTGCGTATGATCAAGTTGTTCATGATATTTGCCGTCAAAATTTAAATGTATTTATCGGTATTGATAGAGCTGGACTTGTAGGTGCTGATGGCGAAACACATCAAGGTGTCTTTGATATAGCTTTTTTAAGACATATACCGAATATTGTGCTCATGATGGCCAAAGACGAAAATGAAGGTCAGCATTTGGTGAATACAGCACTAAAATACAATGATGGACCAATAGCTCTTCGCTATGCTCGTGGAAATGGTATCGGAGTGAAAATGGATGATAACCTGAAGGAAATTCCGATTGGTACTTGGGAAGTCCTAAGAGAAGGAAAAGATGCCGTCATCCTTACTTTTGGAACGACCATTGAAATGGCGATGGAAGCTGCAGATGAATTAGCGAAACAAGGTAAATCGATTCGCGTCATCAATGCACGTTTTATTAAACCGCTTGATGAAAAAATGCTTCATGAAATTTTAAAAGAAGATATTCCAGTTTTAACAATTGAAGAAGCAATATTACAAGGTGGTTTTGGAAGTTCGGTTTTAGAATTTGCACAAGAAAACAGTTATTCACATGCAACAATTTCAAGAATAGGTATTCCAGACCGATTTATTGAACATGGTAGTGTCTCAAAATTACTTGAAGAAATTGGTATGACTACAGAGAATGTTGTAACCTTACTTAATGAACTGGTACCGATAAATGAGAAAAAGGTATTAAGATCATGAGCGGGAAAAAGGAAAGACTGGATATTTTATTGGTTGAAAATGGGTTATTTGAAACAAGAGAAAAAGCAAAGCGTGCTATAATGGCAGGACTTGTTTATGGCAATGAAGAACGCTTAGATAAGCCCGGTGAAAAGGTCTCACGTGACCTCACTTTAACGATAAAAGGGAATACTCTTCCATATGTAAGCCGTGGTGGATTAAAGCTTGAAAAAGCGTTAAATGAATTTGATTTAACTATACAAGATAAAATCATGATTGATATAGGTTCATCAACAGGTGGCTTTACAGACTGTGCGCTGCAAAATGGTGTTAGACTCTCGTATGCAGTAGATGTAGGTTACAATCAATTAGCATGGAAACTACGTCAAGATGAAAGAGTTGTCGTTATGGAGCGTACGAATTTTCGATATTCAACTCCAGCAGACTTTGAAAAGGGTATGCCGGAATTCGCTACGATCGATGTGTCATTCATCTCGCTAAAGATTATATTACCTGTATTAAAAACAATTTTAGTTCCGCATAGCGACATAATTGCTTTGGTTAAACCTCAGTTTGAAGCGGGCAGAGAACTTGTCGGGAAAAAAGGGATTGTTCGTGATCCGGGTGTTCACGAGTTAGTTTTAAATGAAATCATAAGCTTTTCTCTAAAAGAAGGCTATGATATTTATAACTTATCTTACTCACCGATTACAGGCGGAGATGGGAACATTGAGTTTTTGATACACTTACGTTTTGAAGGGGCACAGGAGGTAGGTAAAAATCAATTTGCCCTTCCTGTAAGAGCTGTTGTAGATCAAGCACATAAAACTTTAAAAGAAAACAAACAAAAAGAAAAGCAGGAAGGATAGCAGTTGCTATTATCCTGTTTTTTTCATGAGGCATAGAGTATGTTTCGTGATCTAGCTTAAGGGATGTCGAAATAATCTGGATATTCATGCAGTCTATTAATAATTTTTGTATGCAAGATAGATGTGATGTATCTCTGTTTATCAGCTATCTATGTCCTTTTCCAGCAACTATATCTGTACTTTTAAATAACTTTAATATAAGATAAAAAGTATAAACATGCAGAAAGTTTAGACAGATTCAGCATTGATGAAGAGGTGCTATTATGAATAAAGGACAAAGACATATAAAAATCCGAGAAATTATCTCAAATAATGATATTGAAACACAGGATGAATTAGTTGATATATTAAAAGGAATGGGATTTAATGTAACACAAGCAACGGTTTCTCGTGATATTAAAGAACTTCATTTAGTTAAAGTTCCAATGATGGATGGCCGCTATAAATACAGTTTACCTGCTGACCAGCGCTTTAATCCATTACAAAAATTAAAACGATCACTTATGGATGCATTTATAAAAATTGACTCTGCAGGCCATATGATCGTAATGAAGACATTGCCGGGAAATGCAAATGCAATTGGTGCTTTAATTGACAATCTTGATTGGGATGAGGTCCTAGGAACGATTTGCGGTGATGATACCATTTTAATTATCTGTAGAACGTCTGATGATACGAAATCAATTTCAGAACGCTTTTTAGATATGCTGTAAAATTTAAAACAAATCGTCAACGTCAGCCAAAAATGATACTATATACTTAGTATGTATTTAGGCATTGACGCTTTAGTTTTATACGAACAAATTTGATAAGAGGTGTGATTCTGTTTGTTAGCGGAATTATCGATTAAAAACTTTGCCATAATAGAAGCATTAACAATTTCCTTTGAAAAAGGACTTACAGTTTTAACTGGAGAAACTGGCGCAGGTAAATCCATTATCATTGATGCGATTCATTTGTTAGCTGGAGCTAGAGGATCTTCTGAATTCGTTCGCTATGGTGAAAAACGAGCTGAGCTTGAAGGTCTTTTTCTTTTAGACGATGACCATCATCCTGTTTACTCAAAATGTGAAGAGTTTGGGATTGATGTAAGTGACGGGATGATCGTGTTACGGAGAGATTTATCCTCTTCTGGTAAAAGTATTTGTCGGATTAATGGAAAGCTTGTTACACTGGCTATTTTAAGAGAAATCGGGCAATATTTAGTTGACATACATGGTCAGCATGATAACCAAGAATTGATGAATGCAGATAATCATCTTAGCCTTCTTGATCAGTATGGCGGACAGAAAGTCAAGCAAGCACTTGAAATTTATCGTGATATTTTTAAAAATTATGATATGCTGCGAAAAAAAATTACTCAGCTTTCGGATAACGAGCAAGAAATGGCTCATCGTCTCGATTTGCTTCAATTTCAACTAGATGAAATCGAGAGTGCGGAATTAAAGCCAAATGAGGATGTTCTCCTTCTAGAGGAAAAAAATCAAATTGCTAATTTTGAAAAAGTATATGATTCATTGCATAATTCCTATAATGCGCTACATGGAGAACATAAAGGATTAGATTGGGTCGGACATGCAATGAGTAATTTAGAAGATGTTGCCTCTATCAATGAAACATTAAAAGGACTATCTGAAACCATTTCAAATGCATATTATTTATTAGAAGATCTTTCCTATCAAGTTAGAAATGAATTAGAATCGCTTGAATTTGATCCAGAGCGCTTGAATTTTGTTGAAAGCCGGTTAAATGAAATTAATCATTTAAAACGAAAATATGGACAAACTGTTGAAGAAATTCTTGTTTATTCAGCGAAAATAGAAGAAGAAATTGATACAATTCAAAATCGGGAAAGTCATTTAGATAAATTGCAAAAAGAGTTGCAATCTATCCTGCAAGATCTGTCAATAGAAGCAAAAAATGTCACAAGTATTCGTAATAACTATGCGAAAATACTGATAGAAGAAATTCATCGGGAATTAAAAGAATTATATATGGAGAAAACGACGTTTGATGTAAATTTTTCTTCTAAAATGACTGCAGAGAACGAGTTGAAATATACAGCAAGTGGGATTGATGAAGTTGAATTTTATCTATCAACAAATCCTGGAGAGCCATTAAAACCTCTAAATAAAACAGCTTCAGGTGGGGAGCTTTCTCGTATTATGCTTGCGATGAAAAGTATATTCTCTCAACATCAAGGGATAACTTCAATTATATTTGATGAAGTTGATACAGGTGTAAGCGGCCGAGTTGCACAAGCAATCGCCGAAAAAATTTACCGGGTTTCAATCGGTTCACAAGTCTTATGTATCACTCATCTACCACAGGTGGCAGCAATGGCTGATACACATTTATATATTGCAAAGCAAACAAAGTCAGGTCGAACAAAAACGAGTGTAAAACCACTTGCTGACGAAGAGAAAATAAAAGAAATCGGCCGTATGATTGCAGGTGTCGAGGTAACAGAGCTCTCTAAGGAACATGCAAAAGAGTTGCTTTCTCTTGCACATACTTCCAAAGGTTAAAAAAGGCTCCACCTTTATCGGTACGGGTTCTGATTTTTCAGGATCGAAATGGTGTTTTAGGCGTGAATTCACATAGAATTCACGCTTTTTTTGTTATAAAATCAACTCTTTGCATGATTCTCAATTCAAAAAACACATATGATTTCTTTACTGAGACGATACTAACAATTCAATGGTAAATATATGTGCGAAATCGAGTGGTTAATTGCATGTTATCTGCGGCTAGTAATTTGGCAGATGGACAAGACAATAAGAAAACGAAAAGGATAGTCCTTAATAAGAATGGAAAAAACCTGTACTTCATAACACCGTTTAAGAACAAAACATAATTATATAGCAATGATCTGCCCATTCATAAACCCAATCTTCTTTGGGGTGATCAATACCAAGTTCATCTAGGCACCCCCACATTTTGTAATATGCTAAAACTTACAACAAATCCTTCAATTTTCTAGTTATTCGAGTTATAAATGATCGCACAAAAGGCTACATTAAAACTGTAGCCATATATAGTTGTGGTGGTGTGTGTTAGGAGCGAGGAGAGTGAAGATTTTTGCAGACAGATAAAATCAGAAAAATAATTGGTGTAATTCTCCTTGTTTCATTAATGAGTTTAGGATTTGTAAAAGAAGTAAAAGAATACATTAATATCCCTACTAGTGTGACTGTTTTTGAATCACAACATGTGACCGTGCAAAACTCGATTCCTGTAAATGCATCCGAGATAGCAGAAGAAGCATTTACAGTTCAAAAAAATAGTGATGGTAAAACAATTGATGTACATGGAAAAAAAGCTGGTGAAGGTGCGGTTGTATTTGATCTAGCAGGTTTTCCAGTAAAAAAGGTAGGTGTTAATGTTCTACCTGATTTTAAAGTGATTCCTGGTGGACAGTCAATTGGTGTAAAATTGAATACTCTTGGTGTATTGGTGGTAGGACATCACCAAATAAATACCCCTGAAGGAAATAAGTCTCCCGGTGAGATTGCTGGCGTACAGGTTGGAGACATCATTACAAATATAAATGGCAAGAAAATTGAACAAATGAGTGATGTGACACCATTTATTCAAGAAGCAGGAAAATCTGGTAAACCTCTTGATTTAGTCCTTAATAGGGAAGAGAAGGAAATAAAAACGAAGCTATATCCTTTAAAGGATGAGAATGATCGGTCATTCCGAATTGGCTTATATATTCGTGATTCAGCTGCAGGAATTGGCACAATGACTTTTTTTGATCCAAAATCGAAAAAATATGGTGCTTTAGGTCATGTTATTTCAGATATGGATACAAAAAAGCCGATAGTAGTTGAAGATGGACAAATTGTCCGATCGACAGTAACTTCTATTGAAAAAGGGAGTAATGGAAATCCTGGTGAAAAGCTTGCACGGTTTTCAGGAGATCGTGAAGTGATCGGAAATATAACTCGAAATAGCCCATTTGGAATTTTTGGTAAACTTCGTCAAGATATCAATAATGGAGTTATGGATGAGGCACTCCCAATCGCACTTTCAAATGAAGTGAAAGAAGGACCGGCTAAAATCCTTACTGTTGTTAACAATGATAAGGTTGAACAATTTGACGTTGAGGTTGTTAGTTCTGTCCCTCAAAAGTTTCCGGCAACAAAAGGGATGGTCATAAAAATAACGGATAAAGAACTATTAGAAAAGACCGGCGGAATTGTTCAAGGAATGAGCGGTAGTCCAATTATTCAAAATGGGAAAGTAATTGGTGCTGTAACACATGTATTTGTAAATGATCCGACGAGTGGTTACGGAGTCCATATTGAATGGATGTTAAATGAAGCAGGAATTGATATTTATTCAAAACAGAAAGTTAGTTAATAAATCACTGTCAAGAAAATTCAGTTTTCTTGGCAGTTTTTTATTTTCTTCTTTTTTTTTCATGCGTATTTATGTAAAATATAGATGGAAAGATTTTTCGACAAAACTACCTTAGTCTCTAAATGTCAAATGACATATTTAGTCGAAAAAGAGAGCAAATTGAAGAAACGATAAGATAACCTTTATTTTTTAAGTTTTTTTAAAAAAATAAAGGGATTTTCCCCACATTGTCGAAATTATTAGGTATAATCGTGTAAAGATATAAGACATAATGGCAAAACAAGACTGAGGAGGATGTATTTGTGAGTAAAATAAAAGTATGTATAGTTGATGATAATCGAGAACTTGTTGGTTTATTAGAGGAATATCTTTCTAGTCAAGATGATATCGAAGTTCTTGGTGTTGCTTACAATGGCCAAGAATGTTTAAATATGTTAAAAGATAAAGAACCAGATGTACTAGTATTAGATATTATTATGCCTCATTTGGACGGTTTAGGAGTTTTAGAAAAGTTACGACAAGCTGATCGTCCTCAGCCAAACGTCATTATGCTAACAGCATTTGGTCAAGAGGATGTGACGAAAAAAGCAGTTGATCTTGGTGCAGCTTACTTTATTCTAAAGCCATTTGATATGGAAGGATTAGCAAGTCATATTCGTCAAGTAAGCGGGAATGCAGCACCGCTTATTAAACGATCAAGCTCATCGATCAGAACTTCGAATGAATCACAAGGAAAAGGTAAAAACCTTGACGCTAGTATTACAAGCATCATTCATGAAATCGGAGTTCCGGCACATATTAAAGGATATATGTACTTACGTGAAGCCATTTCAATGGTTTATAATGATATCGAATTATTAGGATCCATTACAAAAGTGTTATATCCTGACATTGCAAAAAAATACAATACAACAGCATCACGTGTAGAACGTGCTATCCGCCATGCAATTGAAGTAGCATGGAGTCGTGGAAATATCGAATCGATCTCTTCGTTATTTGGATATACGGTAAGCATGACAAAAGCGAAACCAACAAATTCAGAATTTATCGCGATGGTTGCGGATAAATTACGCTTGGAACATAAAGCTTCTTGAAATGGATAGGAGTATGCAGTTTCAAGGAATAGAGTTTAACCTGAAATATCATACTAACTGACCGGTTAAAGAATACCTATGGATATTTAAAAAACAACCTTCTTTTTTATTGGACTATTCCAAGAATTAGGGAGGTTTTTATTTTCGTTAACGTCATAATACAATTGGGAACTCATTTTCTTTGAGTAGGTCTTTCGTGAGTAGGATACCAACTATAAAAAGTGGTGTGATAGATACGTTTAATTAGCAGTATTTGCTAAGAAGTTGGGAAGGATAAGAAAGGCTTACTTAACTGAGTAGAGTAGGAATATAAACGCATGTATGGAACAGGTTAGCTAATATTTAATACCTTTAAATTGAATACTTTTCATTTGAATAGAACCTTTCACTCCATCAAATTTCAAAATATGCATGACTTGTTCGACTGCCTCTGTTATACCTCTAGCATTAATAATAAGCTCACGCTGCACTTTGTTAGCATTGACAGTGAAAATATATTGTTTCAATTGTTTCACCCTTTTTCTTCATCATTTATGAGGTAATGATAGGTCAGAAATCAAAATCAATCTATGTAAGTGAAAGATTTTATTCCAATCTTAATTTGTCGAAAATATGAGGTGTAACAATACAATGAATTTTCTCACTGTTTCAAGGAAAATAAAAAAGAGTGAACTTAATCACTCCTCAGAAACTTTCCATACATAAAGATCTTCTATTGTACAGTTTAATTCTTTTGATATACTCATTGCATTATTCAAACTCATGACCTTAGTATCAAGATACGCTGTAAGTTGTTCCATTGGAATATTCGTATTAGTCGCAAGAACATCAAGCTCAGTGTTGCTTTTTGATAAAAGTTCTTTAAGATTACTTTTCTTAGCTTTATATGCAGTCAAAATTAACACCTCGCTTTTATCTAAGCATACCATACAATCAATCGTATTGATACTTACTCACTAATGCTTCGTTCTATTTTTTATTTATATAGTAAGTTATAGACTCGGGAAGTTCATGACGTACTTTTGATATTTTATTTTTCATTTCATTCTTCGAAACATTCTCCATCCTAAGTTTTTTTCTATAGCAAATTCTTGTCTATCTGTTATAATACCTTATAGAAAAAGTAAATAGCTAAGAATTGTAGGGGAACCAGTGTGACTGGTTGAGATTGGATCTGTAAGATGCTGACCCTTTGAACCTGAACTGGTTAAGACCAGCGGAGGAAACATATTCGATGATAGATTAAATATGTTTGTTGCGTACGCGCGGGTTCTTTTTCCGGGTGTTTTTTTATTTTTTCAAAAACGTTATTACATAGACAACAGGAGGAAATGTCATGAAAAAATGGATCGTGCTGCTTTGTTCACTTGGTCTTCTCCTTGCAGGGTGTGCAAATGGACAAGATACAGCAAAAAAAGATCAGAATACGAAGAAGAATGAGAAAATTACAGTTGTGCTTGATTGGACGGCAAATACAAATCATACAGGTTTATATGTTGCACAAGAAAAAGGATATTTTAAAGAGGAAGGCTTAGATGTTGAAATCATTATGCCAGGAGAAACAGGCGCTGATCAGCTCGTTGCTTCAGGTAAAGCAGACTATGGTGTAAGCTATCAAGAAAGTATTACTCAAGCTCGTGTGCAAGGAGTACCACTTGTTTCAATTGCAGCAGTCATTCAACACAATACATCAGGTTTTGCTTCACCAGCTGAAAAAAATATTAAATCTCCAAAGGATTTCGCAGGGAAAACATATGGAGGATGGGGAGCACCTGTTGAGAAATCAGTCATCTCATCATTGATGAATCAGGAAGATGCAAATGTTGAAGATGTTTCGATTGTAAATATTGGAGATGCTGACTTTTTTACAGCAGTAAAACGCGATATTGATTTTGCATGGATTTATTATGGTTGGACAGGTATTGAAGCTGAGTTACGCGGTGAAAAAATTAATATGATTTATTTAACTGACTATAGTGAAAATCTTGATTATTATACACCTGTGCTAGCTACGAATGAAGAGAAACTTGAAACAAATCCAGAACAAGCAAAGAAATTTTTATCTGCTGTTTCAAAAGGTTATAAGTATGCAATTGAAAACCCAGACCAGGCAGCGGACATCTTAATCAAAGCTGCTCCAGACTTAGATCCTGAATTAGTAAAGAAAAGTCAAGAATGGTTAGCTTCTCGCTATCAAGATGATGCACCGAGATGGGGGGAACAAAAGCAGGAAGTTTGGGAAAACTATGCAAATTGGATGTACGAAAATAAATTATTAGAAAAACAACTAGATGCAGAGAAAGCATTTACAAACGAATATTTACCAAAGTAAGGAGTAGTTAAAAATGACCAATGCATTAATCAGCATACAAATTATCCCGAAAACAAAAAATGGTGAGGATGTCATTCCATATGTGGATGAAGCAATTAAAATCATTGCTGAAGCAGGTGTGAAATATGAGGTACATCCATTGGAAACCACAATGGAAGGTGAGCTTCCTCAATTATTTACTATTATTACAAAAATGAATGAGCGCATGATCGAAATGGGAAGCCGAAATGTAATCTCTCAAGTGAAAATCTTATATCAGCCAACTGGAATTGCAATGGATGATTTAACGGAGAAATACCGCTAATGAAAACGAACTACTTGAAGGGATGGAGACCGATTATTGTTCTCCTTCTTTTCTTTTTTCTTTGGGAAATTCTTGTTAAAAAGACTAATGTCCCTGAGTGGCTTTTACCAGCACCATCTAAGATTATCAAAGAAATGATCACAGGCTGGGAAAGCTTTTCGGGACACTTGCTCGCGACAACAAAGCTTGGATTTTCAGGTTTTGCAATCGGAGTTTGTATAGGATTATTAACGGCAGTGTTACTACATGTGGTTCCATTTGTGAGAGAGTCTGTTTATCCATTGCTCATTCTATCACAAAATGTCCCGGTAATTGTTTTAGCACCCCTTCTCGTCATATGGTTTGGTTTCGGTGTTTTGCCGAAAATGATCGTTATTACACTTGTCTGCTTTTTTCCGGTTACTGTTGCAGCACTTGATGGCTTTAAACAAACAGCTTCTGATTTAATCCATTACATGAAAATGTCAGGTGCCAGTCGTCAACAATTGTTTTGGAAGCTGGAACTGCCACACGCACTTCCAGCGATTTTTTCTGGAATTAAAATTTCTGCTACATATAGCATTATGGGAGCGGTTATTTCTGAATGGCTCGGAGCCAAAGAGGGGGTTGGGGTATACATGACACTAGCTTCTTCTTCATTTCGAGCTGATCGTGTGTTTGTTGCAATATTTGCCATTATGGCTCTTAGTCTCATATTCTTCGCAATCATTATGCTATTAGAACGCTTACTTATTAGATGGCAGTTAAAAGGAGCTAAATGATATGAGCATATTAACCTTGCAGGATATTTCAAAAACATTTTCAGGAATTGAAGTCATCAAGAACCTTAATATGCAAGTAAATGACGGCGAATTTGTATCGATACTTGGACCTTCCGGGAGTGGGAAAAGCACACTCTTTTCTTTGATTGGTGGAATTCTTACACCTGAAAAAGGAACGATTTTACTAGAAGATGACATCATTAATGGGAGAACAGGCTCAATTAGCTATATGCCGCAATCGTCTTCTTTACTTCCTTGGAGAACGGTTTTACAAAATGTTCTTCTTGGTCAGGAGTTAACTGCCAAAAAGAATAAGGAAAAAGCTATGCAAATGCTAGAAAAAGCCGGTTTAACTTCATATGTCCATGCTTATCCACATGAACTGTCAGGCGGAATGAAGCAGCGTGTTTCATTTATTAGAGCGTTGTTAAGTCCGCAGCCGCTTATTTTACTCGATGAACCATTTTCTGCTTTAGATGAACTAACCCGTCTTGATATGCAGAAATGGCTATTATCAATGTGGGAAAACAATCGTCAAACAGTTTTATTTATCACACATAATATTGAGGAAGCCTTATTTTTATCGGATCGTATTGTTATTCTTTCAAATAAACCTGCATCGATTGTGAGTGAATTTGTGATACCGTTTAAGAGACCTCGAGATGAAGAACTTTTTCTTACTGAAGAATTCTTGGAGTGGAGAAGAAAAATTTATCGTACATTAAAGGTGTGACACCTAAAGCGTAGTATATTAAAAATCTACGCTTTTTTTTAAACTAAAGGAATTTAAATAGTAAGAACCGAATATAAATTGTGATTATTTTTATATGAAAACAAAAAAAGAAAGACTGTCAATTAGTCTTTCTTTTCCGAATCTTTATTGGTATTTAATTCTGCAAGCTTAGCAAGTAGTATATGCTGCGGCATATGCATAACTTGTTCAAGTGGAACATTCAATGACTCAGCAAGTTTTTGTGCTGTTTCAGCAGATATTTGTAATGGTCTCATTTGCATTCCTCCTCTTTCTTATTTTACACGAAATGAAGGTGTTAACAAGATGACATTAATAATTGGACATAGAGGTTCTGCTGGGAGTTTTCCAGAAAATACGATGATATCTTTTAAGGCAGCAATGGATGCAGGGGCAGACGGTATTGAATTAGATGTCCAAATGACAAAAGATGGAGAGATCGTCGTAATCCATGATGAAAAAGTAGACCGTACAACAAATGGTACAGGATTTGTGAAAGATTTAACGTTAACTGAAATCTCTCGATTAGATGCAAGCTATACATTTCCTGAATATAAAGGGTCCGCAAATGTACCTACCTTAAAGGAAGTACTAGAATGGGCAACAACACGAGATTCATGTATCGTTAACGTCGAATTGAAAAATGGGATCATTGACTATCCAAATATTGAAGAGAAAACAATAGAGTTGATCAATCATTTCAATCTTCAGAAAAGAGTCATTATCTCATCATTTAACCACTACAGTTTGGTTAAATGTAAGGAGATTTCATCTGACATTGAAACAGCCATTTTATATATGGTAGGGTTATATAAACCTTGGAATTATGCAATAAGTATTGGTGCAAAAGGTTTACACCCACATTATTATGCTGCAAATCCGAAGATTATTTTAGAATCGCAGCAATGTGGAATAGATGTCCGTCCATTTACAGTAAATGAGATAGATACAATAAACAGCCTTTTTAAAAATAAATGTTCAGCGATAATTACTGATTTTCCTGAATTAGCTGCTCAGTTAAAAAAACATAATGAATAACCAAAAGAGTGTGTCCGTAGCGGGCACACTCTTTTTTTGATGCATAATTATTTCTTAGTAAATCTCTTTTGAACTCTATTTTGTTTTCGATCTCTGTAAAAAATAAACCCCGCAACAAAGCTTAGACCACCTAGAAATAAAATAACCCCAATTAAAAATTGAAGCCACAAAAATGGAATTGGAGGTTGAAGAATTCCAAATGTCATATCTCTCATGAGTTTAACTCCATATGCAGCTAGAAAGGCAGGTATGACCATAATGAAAAGTGCAAGAATTCTAGACATGTGTAATAGTCCTTTCAAGTTCTCTCAATTTATTGTCTTGATCTCTCCGTTGTTTGTCAAGGGAAATTGTTTAGGATATGATAGAGGTGTGCAATTTTTTGCAAAAGTTATTCAATAGCAAATGCGGCACTTATGCTATTGCTTGTATAAATATATGGAATAAATGTTTGTATGTTGTTATTTTTCTGGCTTCAGGCACAAGGATATCAAATGATGTTTAACTTAAGGGCAAGGAAAAACGTTAAATGTAAGTCTTAGGTAATCTTTTGATCAACAACATTATGGTAATGAACCATGTGTTAAGCCTGTTAGTTTTTGGATGATGTAAAGCAATGTATAAAATACGCTTTTCTTAATCAATGTTATATCAAAAAGGGGACAGATTTATGCAGCGAGTATTAATAGTTGGTGCGGGTAAAGGTGGAACAGCTTTATTAAGAAGGATTATTGAAAAAAGTATTTTGGAAGTTGTAGCAATAGTAGATCTAAATAATGATGCTCCGGGGATGAAATTAGCTAGAAAGCTTGGTGTTGCAACGAGGACTGAATGGACATCTGTCATTAAAAATAATCTTAATATTATAATTGATGCGACTGGAAACGATAAAGTCATAGAGCAATTAGAAAAGCAAAAAGCACCAGAGGTTATGATGATTCCTAGTACAGTGGCGCATATCATTTTTGAACTTATCGAAGAGAAGGAAGAATTAATAACGCGACTAAAAGAAGAGGCTTATAAGCAACAAACTATTTTTAATTCAACAAATGATGGCATGATTGTGATTGATTTGCAAGAAAAGATTATTTTATTTAATAAAAGAGCGGAGGAAATGACTGAATATCCACGTGAAAAAGCACTTGGACAAAAGATTAATGATGTTATTTCTTCAAGTAAGTTGGCGAGAACACTTAGTACTCGAGAAATCGAATTAAATCAAGAACAAGTACTTGAAAATGGACTTAAAATTATCACAACGCGTATTCCTTTGATTGATGAAGCAGGCAATCTGCTTGGTGCTTTATCACTTTTTAAAGATATTACAGAAGTTGTTCATCTAGCTGAAGAGGTAACGAATCTAAAGGATATACAAGTAATGCTTGAAGCGATTATTCAATCATCAGAGGAGGCAATTTCTGTTGTTGATGAAGAAGGTCATGGTTTGCTCATTAATCGAGCATATACAAAAATGACTGGCTTAACAAAAGAACAAATTATTGGAAAGCCGGCGACAGCTGATATTTCAGAAGGTGAAAGTATGCATATGAAAGTACTGCAAACAAGACGTCCTGTACGCGGTGTTAGAATGAAGGTAGGTCCTGCTAAACGAGATGTTATCGTGAATGTTGCTCCTGTTATCGTTAATGGAAAGCTAAAAGGGAGTGTAGGTGTTATTCATGACATGTCTGAAATCCAAACGCTGACAACGGAACTAAGTCGGGCAAGACAAATCATTCGTACCTTGGAAGCAAAGTATTCATTTGAAGACATTATTGGCATAAGTGAAGAAATGAAAATGGCCATTGAACAGGCAAAATTAGGAGCAAAAACACCTGCTACTGTCCTTCTTAGAGGTGAGTCTGGTACTGGGAAAGAGCTTTTTGCACATGCTATCCATAATGCAAGTGATCGTAAATATAACAAATTTATTCGGGTTAATTGTGCTGCAATATCTGAAACTCTCTTAGAGAGTGAACTTTTTGGCTATGAAGAAGGTGCATTCTCAGGAGCAAAACGAGGTGGGAAAAGAGGATACTTTGAGGAAGCGAATAATGGAAGTATCTTTTTGGACGAAATAGGGGAATTATCGGCAAACATGCAAGCGAAGCTTCTTCGCGTATTACAGGAAAATGAAATTGTAAAAGTCGGTGGAACAAAGCCATTGCAGATTAATGTCCGGGTGATTGCTGCAACAAATATAAATATTGAGAAAGCTATGTCTGAAGGTAGGTTTCGCGAAGATTTATACTATCGCTTAAATCGTTATCCGATTTCAATACCGCCGCTCAGAGACCGAAAAGAAGACATTCGTGCATTATGCGAGAGGTTAATTAGTAAATTAAATCAAGTTTATGGGAGAAATATCGAAAGTGTAACACCCCAAGCAATTGATATTCTTAATCGATATGATTGGCCTGGTAATGTAAGAGAGCTTGAGAATGTGTTAGCTCGAGCGATTATTTTTATGGAACACCATGAATCGGTTATTGATGCGACACATATCCCAGTACTTGAAATTTCGCCAAATGAAAGAAAAATACAACAAAATATATCAATTGTTCATAATAATGAGGAGACATTAGCTGAGGCAGTTGAACGTGTTGAAGCTGAAGTCATTAAAAATTCTTTAGAGATTCATGAGTATAATCGGACAAAAACAGCGAAAGCATTAGGGATATCGTTGAGAAGCTTATATTATAAGATGGAAAAATATAACCTTGCAAATAACAGCATGCAATAATGTTCATGGTTTGCAAAATAGTGCATATTCGTTATATGATAAAGAGAGAGAATATGGACAATCAATTCTTGCAGCTATCATAAGAATCTTATTCCTATTGAAGTTGATCAAATCGCATCAACACTCAGTTGCAGAATAAATAGTTGATGACTGTTTTATTTTTCAGGCCGATATTTTGCTTTCTCACTTTTTTTGGCATATTTATTGCTAAAAGATTATTACATACAGATGAATTCACCTTGGAAGGAATGGAATATAAATGAAGCTAGATTATCTGCTGACAGAAGCAGCAAAAATGAAGGGTACTGTCGTTGCAGTAGCTTCAGCAGAAGATGAAGAGGTAATTGAAGCCGTTTCTGAGGCGATAAAACGTGATCTTGCTCAATTCATACTCTTCGGAAAAAGAGAGGAAATTTTGGATCTCTTACATTCAAAGGACATCATGAAGGATCAGGTTCAAATTATTCAAGCGAGAACACAAGAACAAGCGACAGAATTAGCTGTAAGATCTGTATATCAAAAAGAAGCATCAGTCCTTATGAAAGGGAATGTGCCAACAGCCAAGCTTTTAAAAGCTGTATTAAATAAGGAATATGGTCTTAGAACTGGGCGTGTACTGTCACATGTAGCTATTTTTGAAGTTCCTGGTATTCAGAATTTAAAAATTGTAACTGATGCAGCAATGAATATTAATCCTGATTTACAACAAAAAGAACAAATCATTCAAAATGCTGTTGAAATTGCTAGAGCAATTGGAATAGATACACCTAAGGTTGCTGCATTAGCAGCTGTAGAGGTTGTAAATCCATCCATGCAAGCAACTCTTGATGCTGCTGCTCTTACAATAATGAACAAAAGGGGTCAAATCAAAAATTGTATTATCGATGGACCGTTAGCGCTGGACAATGCCATCTCGCTAGAAGCAGCAGAACATAAAAAGATTGAGAGTGAGGTAGCTGGAAAAGCAGATGTTTTGCTAGTTCCTACTATAGAAACAGGAAATGTTCTTTATAAATCTTTGATTCATTTTGCGAAATCAAAGGTTGGAGCTGTGATAGCTGGAGCAAAAGCACCAATTGTTTTAACAAGCCGATCAGATTCTTCTGAAAGCAAGCTTTACTCTTTAGCTCTCGCGATATATTCATCTCAAAAGTAATTCATATTAGGAGGAAGTTACATCATGGAAATTTTTAAATATATGGAGCAATATGATTATGAGCAATTGGTATTTTGCCAAGATAAACAATCGGGGTTAAAGGCGATTATTGCCATTCATGATACAACACTTGGGCCGGCTTTAGGTGGTACTCGCATGTGGACATATGCTTCAGAGGAAGAAGCGATTGAAGATGCTCTTCGTTTAGCACGCGGGATGACATATAAAAATGCTGCTGCTGGATTAAACCTAGGTGGTGGAAAAACGGTTATTATTGGTGACCCAAGAAAAGATAAAAGTGAAGAATTGTTCCGTGCCTTCGGTCGTTATATCCAAGGCTTAAATGGACGTTATATAACTGCAGAGGATGTTGGGACAACTGTTGAAGATATGGATCTTATCCATGAGGAAACAAATTATGTAACTGGAATTTCTCCTGCATTTGGTTCTTCAGGCAATCCTTCTCCCGTTACTGCGTATGGAGTTTATCGCGGCATGAAAGCTGCAGCAAAGGAAGCCTTTGGTTCAGATTCACTTGAAGGCAAGGTTGTTGCTGTTCAAGGTGTTGGAAATGTTGCGTACAGCCTATGTAAACATCTGCATGAAGAAGGTGCACAGTTAATTGTTTCTGATATAAACAAAGACGCTGTACGTCGAGCAGTAGAAGACTTTCATGCAAAAGCGGTAGATCCTAATGATATATACGGTGTGGAATGTGATATATATGCTCCATGTGCTCTTGGTGCAACAATAAATGATGTAACAATACCTCAATTTAAAGCAAAAGTCATTGCTGGTTCAGCAAACAACCAGTTAAGAGATACAAAGCATGGAGATATGATACATGAGATGGGCATTGTTTATGCACCAGATTATGTCATTAACGCCGGCGGAGTTATCAATGTGGCAGATGAATTATACGGCTATAACAGTGAACGTGCTCTTAAAAAGGTTGAAGGGATTTATAATAATATCGCACGAGTAATCGAAATTGCAAAACGAGATAATATTCCGACATATAAAGCAGCTGATCGCTTAGCTGAGGAGCGTATTGAACGCATGAGAAATTCACGAAGTCAATTCCTGCAAAATGGCCACCATATTTTAAGCCGAAAATCATAATGATACTTGGAGGAGTTACAGAGATGGAAATTTCTTAACTCCATATAATACATAAACTAATATTTCAGGATACACGACGGAGGTTAATACGTTGCAAGTGAATGAATTTCGAATTCTTGTCCTTAACCCAGGGTCTACTTCAACGAAAATAGGTGTTTTTGATAATGAGCGATCTATTTTTGAAAAAACGCTTAGACATGACATAGATAAAATTAATCAGTATTCTACGATTATTGATCAGTATGAGTTTCGAAAACAAACAATCTTAGAAACGCTTGATGAAGAAGGAATCAACATCTCAAAATTAAATGCTGTCTGTGGTCGCGGGGGATTGCTCCGTCCGATTGAAGGTGGCACATATACAGTAAATAATCAAATGCTTGAGGATTTAAAAAAGGGTTTTGCTGGGCAACATGCATCAAACCTAGGTGGAATTATTGCTTATGAAATAGCTAGTGGTTTAAATATTCCTGCATATATTGTTGATCCTGTCGTAGTAGATGAAATGGAAGAGATTGCGAAAGTTTCTGGAATCCCTTCAATTAAAAGAAGAAGCATTTTTCATGCGTTAAATCAGAAAGCCGTCGCACGGCGTGTTGCATCAGAGTTCAATAAAAAATATGAAGAAATGAACCTTGTTGTCACGCATATGGGTGGCGGAATAACGATAGGTGTACATAAACAAGGGCGTGTGATAGATGTAAATAATGGCTTGCATGGTGACGGTCCATTTAGTCCAGAACGTGCTGGAACAGTTCCTGCGGGTGACCTTGTTTCCATGTGTTATTCAGGTGATTTTTTTCGTGAAGAAATGATGAAAAAGCTAGTTGGGCAAGGTGGCCTAGTTGGATACTTAGGGACAAATGATGCAGTCGAGGTAGAAAAGATGATTGAGGCTGGAGATGAAAAAGCAGCACTTATATACGCTGCAATGGCCTATCAAATTGCGAAAGAGATTGGCTGTGCGAGTGCTGTATTAAAGGGCAAAGTCGATGCCATTGTTTTAACGGGAGGCTTGGCATATAGCAAAAAATTTATTCAAGATATTTCCTCATATATTGATTGGATTGCAGATGTTCTTGTCATACCAGGAGAAAATGAGCTTCAGGCTCTTGCTGAAGGTGCCTTACGTGTACTAAAGAACGAAGAAAAAGCAAAAAGTTATCCAAATACAAAACAAGAGTTGGCGTTAGAAAGCCAATTTTGAACATGATATTAATAGTCATTAGCTAGAAATAGGGAGGCGTCAAGATGGCAACTGAATATGATCTCGTCATAATTGGCGGTGGAACAGGCGGATATGTTGCGGCAATTCGTGCCACACAACTAGGTCTAAAAACAGCAATAGTCGAAAAAGGCAAGCTTGGAGGAACATGCTTGCACAAAGGCTGTATACCAAGCAAAGCACTCCTTAGGAGTGCAGAAGTCTTTGCAACAACAAAAAGAAGTGAAGAATTTGGTGTTGAAACAACCGGGGTTAGCCTAAATTTCTTAAAAGTTCAGGAAAGAAAACAAAGTATTATTGATCAACTACATAAAGGTGTACAGCATTTAATGAAAAAAGGCAAAATTGATGTTTATGAGGGAATAGGGCGTATTCTAGGTCCATCGATTTTTTCACCAATGCCTGGAACGATCTCTGTTGAGATGAACAACGGCGAAGAAAATGAAATGCTCATCCCGAAAAATGTCATAATTGCAACGGGTTCAAGACCTAGAAGCTTACAAGGACTTGAAATTGACGGTGACAGAGTTTTAACTTCAAATGAAGCACTAGACTTAGAGCGTTTACCAGATTCTATCATTATAGTCGGTGGAGGAGTAATCGGGATCGAATGGGCTTCTATGCTATCAGACTTCGGAACAAAAGTCACTGTACTAGAATATGCCGACCGTATTTTACCGACAGAGGATAAAGAAATCTCAAATGAAATGGAGCGTATTATGACAAAAAAAGGTGTTTCCATTGTCACGAATGCGAAGGTTTTGCCGAATACGCTTGAAAAAGGTGAAGGTGTAACGATTAAAGCAGAGCTTCAAAGCGGGGAAAATACATTTTCAGCTGATCACATTCTTGTTTCTGTTGGGAGACTTCCTAATGTCGAAGGAATTGGACTTGAAAATACTGAGATTAAAATTGAAAAAGGTTATATTGAAACAAATCAATATTATCAAACAAAAGAATCGCATATTTACGCAATTGGTGATGTAATCGGAGGATTACAATTGGCACATGTTGCTTCACATGAAGGAATTGTTGCTGTAGAGCATATTGCAAATACGAATCCAATGCCAATAGATGAAACATTGATTTCTAAATGTATTTATAGCTCACCTGAAATTGCAAGTGTAGGATACACAGAGGATGAAGCGAAGCTAAAAGGTATAAAAATAAAGATCGGAAAATTTCCGTTTAAAGCAATTGGGAAAGCACTAGTATATGGTGAAGCAGAAGGCTTCGTTAAGCTAGTAGTGGATGAGGAAACAGAAGATTTATTAGGTGTTCATATGATAGGGCCGCATGTAACGGATATGATTTCTGAAGCGGGCCTTGCAAGAGTGTTAGATGCTACCCCTTGGGAGGTTGCACATACAATACACCCACATCCTACACTATCTGAGGCGATCGGAGAAGCAGCGCTTGCTGTTGATGGGAAGGCTATTCATTTTTAAGGGGGTAATCGAATGACTGAAAAACGACATCAATCATTAGGCTTAACAGATGAAGATGTATTAAAGATGTACGAAACAATGGTAATGGCAAGGAAAATAGATGAACGTATGTGGCTTTTAAATCGTGCCGGAAAAATACCGTTTGTTATTTCCTGCCAAGGACAAGAAGCTGCTCAAGTAGGAGCGGCATTTGCACTTGATCTAAATGAAGATTATGTTCTACCATATTATCGAGATATGGGAGTCGTGTTAACGTTTGGAATGACAGCGAAAGATTTAATGCTATCTGGATTTGCTAAGCATGAGGATCCAAACTCAGGTGGAAGACAAATGCCAGGTCACTTTGGTCAGAAGAAAAACCGTATTGTTACAGGATCTTCTCCAGTAACAACACAGGTTCCGCATGCAGTCGGCATTGCACTGGCAGGGAAGATGCAGAAGAAGAATTTAGTCACATTTGTAACCTTTGGAGAGGGTTCTTCAAACCAAGGTGATTTCCATGAAGGAGCAAACTTCGCAGCTGTTCATAAATTGCCTGTTATTTTAATGTGTGAAAACAATAAATATGCAATATCTGTCCCATATGAAAAACAAGTAGCATGTGAAAAAATATCTGACAGAGCTATTGGATATGGCATGCCGGGTATAACTGTAGATGGAAATGATCCACTAGAAGTATATGCAGCTGTAAAAGAAGCTGCAGACCGTGGTCGCAGAGGAGAAGGTCCTACATTAATTGAAACGATTTCCTATCGTTTGACACCACATTCTAGTGATGATGATGATCGCAGTTATCGTGAACAAGAAGAAGTTGCAGAAGCAAAGAGAAATGATCCAATCATTCAATTTGCTAACTATTTAACAGAAGCAGGCATTCTAACTGATGCAATCGAAAAAGAGATGATAGAACGGATAATGAAAATAGTGGATGAAGCAACAGATTATGCTGAAGCTGCTCCATATGCAGAACCAGAATATGCATTAAAATATGTATATGCAGAGTAAGGGGGAAAAAATATGGCGGTAATTTCATATATAGATGCCATTACGATGGCAATGCGCGAAGAGATGGAGCGCGACGATCAAGTATTCGTGCTAGGAGAAGATGTTGGGAAAAAAGGCGGGGTGTTTAAAGCAACAACAGGGTTATATGAAAAGTTTGGCGAAGAGCGGGTTATTGATACACCATTAGCTGAGTCTGCTATTGCTGGTGTTGGGATTGGAGCGGCGATGTATGGAATGAGACCTATTGCTGAAATGCAGTTTGCTGATTTTATTATGCCTGCTGTGAATCAAATTATTTCAGAAGCGGCGAAAATTCGCTATCGCTCGAATAATGATTGGAGCTGCCCAATTACGATCCGTGCACCTTTTGGCGGTGGTGTCCATGGAGCACTTTACCATTCTCAATCTGTTGAAGCAATATTTGCAAATCAGCCCGGCTTAAAAATTGTTATCCCCTCCACACCATATGATGCAAAAGGATTATTAAAAGCGGCAATTCGTGACGATGATCCAGTATTATTCTTTGAACATAAACGGGCCTATCGCTTAATTAAAGGTGAAGTACCAAATGACGATTATGTGATACCAATTGGTAAAGCTGATGTAAAAAGAGAAGGGGAAGACATTACTGTTATTACATACGGATTATGTGTCCATTTTGCTTTGCAAGCTGCAGAAAGATTAGCAAGTGATGGAATCTCTGCACATGTAGTAGATTTAAGAACAGTCTATCCTTTAGATAAAGATGCGATTATTGAAGCAGCGTCAAAAACTGGTAAGGTCCTGCTCGTAACAGAGGACACAAAAGAAGGAAGCATCATGAGTGAAGTATCAGCGATCATCGCTGAAAATTGCTTGTTTGATTTAGATGCTCCAATTATGAGATTAGCAGGCCCAGATATTCCTGCAATGCCATATGCACCAACAATGGAAAAATACTTTATGGTCAATCCAGATAAAGTAGAAGAAGCAATGCGTAAGCTAGCGGAATTTTAAATTTCAATGTTTTACTATGAAAGCTAAAAATGTGAATGTTTCGCTCATGTGTATAGTCTGAAAGTTTTAAGCCACATATAAATAGAAGATTATTCTGAGTTTGGTCTTATAAATGTTAGAAAGTCACATGATGCTTGAATGCATTTCTAATAAGGAGGTATACCAGTGGCAATTGAACAAATTAAAATGCCTCAGTTAGGTGAGAGTGTAACAGAAGGTACGATTAGTAAATGGCTTGTTGCTGTGGGTGATGAAGTAAAGAAATATGACCCCATTGCAGAAGTGATGACAGACAAAGTAAATGCCGAAGTTCCATCCTCCTTTAGCGGTATTATTACTGATATTCTTGCAGAAGAAGGAGTAACATTATCAGTAGGGGAAATCATTTGTCATATCGAAGTTGAGGGGCCAAAAGCTTCAACTGAAACTGAAATTGGCACAAAGAGTGATAGAAAAGAAACGGTTGAAAATCAAGCGACGACCCTTGTAGATCAACCCAATAAAAAACGTTATTCTCCAGCAGTACTCCGTATAGCACAGGATCATAATATTGACCTAGAACAAGTGAATGGAACAGGTGCAGGTGGACGGATTACAAGAAAAGATTTATTACAGCTAATTGAGAGCGGGTCTATGCCATTAATTGGCGAAGAGAACAATAAAACGGAACCAAATGGTGAACGATTAACATCTCAACCACCTGTAGAGCTCGATCAAAAGCAACCACAATCTACTCCATCTTCGGTGACAGGTGATATTGAAATACCTGTTACTGGTGTTCGTAAAGCAATTGCAGCAAATATGGTTCGAAGTAAGCATGAAGCTCCACACGCTTGGATGATGATGGAAGTTGATGTGACAAATCTTGTAGACTATCGCAATTCTGTTAAGGCTGATTTTAAGCAAAAAGAGGGCTTTAACTTAACATTCTTTGCATTTTTCGTGAAGGCTGTAGCACAAGCGCTAAAAGAATATCCGCAAATTAATTCAATGTGGGCTGGAGATAAGATTATCCAGAAAAAAGACATCAATTTATCAATTGCTGTTGCTACAGAGGATTCCTTATTTGTCCCAGTTATTAAAGCTGCAGATGAAAAAACGATCAAAGGTATTGCAAGAGAAATAACAGAATTAGCGATCAAAGTACGCAGTGGCAAACTCACTTCAGCTGATATGCAAGGCGGTACATTTACCGTGAATAATACAGGTTCGTTCGGATCTGTTCAATCTATGGGTATTATCAATTATCCACAGGCTGCAATCCTACAAGTTGAATCAATTGTCAAACGTCCGGTAGTTATGGCAGGTGGGATGATTGCTGTTCGTGATATGGTAAATCTATGTCTGTCCCTTGATCATCGGGTATTAGATGGCTTAATATGTGGTCGTTTCTTAAAACGAGTAAAAGAAATATTAGAAAATATCTCAAAGGAAACAACATCGATCTATTAATGTTTTTTTGTCAAGTAATTGAAGAGAGATCTGTCCTTCATCAAAGCGATGAAGGATTTTTTTAAATTTTAGAGCGTATAATCATTCATAGATGTTACCAACATTTGGATTGTCATGGTGATTCATATGAAGGTAATAAAATGACCGGATACTTAATGGAAGTCTTAATCATTCAATAAGTTTAGAATAAGGCTGTAGCAAAGAACATAATTGCTGTAGGTGAAAAACTATAATAAAATAGAAATGTAAACGCATTCTTTTTCAATTGTTTAATGAGTTTAAAATGATCATGGATTTTCGACAAGGGGGTGGGCTTCCAAAAAGGAAGCGCTTCATGGGTGAGGAGCAAAGCATGATACATAATAAGGGGATATGGAATGATTGGAAAGTAGCAGCAGAAAAGGCATTAAGGGGTAAGAGATTTGAGAGTCTTATGTCCATGACATATGAGGGAATTGCATTAAAACCATTATATGTTACAGAGGACATTATCCATCAAAGTAGCAGTTATGCTTATCAAGACAGTAATAATTGGAAGATTTGTCAACTGCTTTTGGCTGATGAATGTATGGAATTAAGTGAGATGATTAGGCATGCAAAGCTTCGCGGTCAGGACTCTTTTTATCTCAACGATTTTCATTTTATTAAAAATGCAGAAGATGTTGAATGTGCATTTGAACAAATTGATTGGGAAGCAGATTCTATTTTTTTCGATGTAGGCGAAGAATTAGGTATTATTCCTCTTTTTTTGGATAACAGGCTCATATGCAATGAACTCATAAAGGTAAGAGGAGTGATAGGATTTGATCCGTATGAAGATTTATTGGTAAGTGGAAAGACTTCTATTTCTCTTGACACAAAATTTGATTATCTTGCAGACATCATGAAATGGACTGAAGCAAATGAATGTGCTGTGCGCTGTTTACTAATTAAAAGCAGTTTATATCATGATGCTGGTGCTAATAGTCTTCAAGAGCTAATTTATACCTTTTCAACTGTGCTTGATGCTATAAACGAGCTTCTTCATCGCGGTGTTTCGATTGAAGTAATTGCAAAACACACACAATTTTCATTTTCTATCGGATCTAATTATTTTATGGAAATAGCAAAATTAAGAGCTGCAAAACAAATATGGGCATCGCTCATCAATGCTTTAGGAGGTAGCGAAGCAGCACAGAAAATAAATGTACATGCGATTACTTCGACTTTTAATAAAACAGTTTACGATGCACATGTGAACTTACTTCGTACATCAACTGAAGCCTTTACTGCTGCTGTTGCAGGTGTTGATGAATTAACAATTCTTCCCTTTGATAGTGTACTAGAAAGGAAGGGAGAATTGGGAGAACGAATTTCAAGAAATACACACTATATTTTAAAGGAAGAAAGCTTGATTTCTAAAGTAGTAGATCCAGCTGCAGGATCCTATTATGTAGAAGCCATAACGAATGAATTGGCAACTAAAGCATGGAATGGAATCCAAGAAATCGACGAAAATGGCGGGCATCTTAACATATTAATGAAGGGGATACCACAATTAGAGTGTGAAAAAATGCTAGCTCAAAGACGCTCTGATATCAATAGCTTGCTAATAAAGATTATTGGATCAAATGCTTTTGCAAATCTTTCAGACCACAGTACCAAGCCTCAAAAATCAAATCATAAAAGAGCAGCTAGTCAAAATGCTGTACAGGTTGGAACATTTCACGAAGCTTTGTTATATATTCGGGAAAAGAATGATATCCCAATGATAAAACCTAACAAACAAACAGAACAACTTCAGATTCCAAAAATAAACCATCAACGTTTAATAGAGCATTTTGAACAGCTTAGGGTTAATGCTGAAACACATTATCAAATTTCCGGGAAAAAGCCAAAAGTAGGGGTATTGACCTTTGGTCCATTAAAAGATTATAAACCAAGGCTTGACTTTGTAACAGGATTACTAGCTGCAGGCGGGATATGTGTAGAGGTTATGCCTTATAACCAACAATGTACTACTCATCATGTAAACACAATTATCTTCTGTGGAAGGGATGAGGAATACCAGCTTATTGACGAGAAGTTCATTCAAAAACTAAAGGATGTTCATCTATTTATTGCCGGCAAAAAACATGAAATGAAAATAGATGAAAATCGGATAGAGGCTTTTCTTTCAGCTAACATGGATGCATACCAGTTTTTAATCAAGTTGCATCGACTACTGGGGGTTAAAAATTGATGAAACGCCAAACGATTGCAGGTGCGAAGCTCTTAAAAACAACCACTTTTCCGGAAACATCGCCTTCCTATTTTAAGACAAATGAGCAAATTCAAGTGAAAAATAACTATACGGCTGTTGACCTGGAAGGGATGAATCATTTGGATACTTTTCCAGGTGTTTTTCCATACTTAAGAGGACCTTATGCAACAATGTATGTAAATAGGCCTTGGACAATAAGACAATATGCAGGATTTTCTACAGCTGAAGAAAGCAATGCTTTTTATAGACGAAATTTAGAAATGGGTCAAAAAGGACTATCTGTTGCGTTTGACTTGGCTACACATCGCGGATATGACTCAGATCATCCCCGTGTTGAAGGAGATGTGGGAAAAGCTGGCGTTGCAATTGATTCGATTCTTGATATGAAGCTATTGTTTGATGGAATTCCACTCGACGAAATGTCTGTCTCGATGACGATGAATGGTGCTGTCTTACCAATCATGGCTTTTTATATTGTAACAGCCGAGGAGCAAGGGGTGACGAAGGAAAAGCTTAGCGGTACCATTCAAAATGATATTTTAAAAGAATATATGGTTCGTAATACATATATTTATCCACCAGAGACATCGATGAGAATTATCGCAGATATTTTCGAATATACAGCAGAGCATATGCCGAAATTTAATAGTATTAGCATCTCTGGTTATCATATGCAGGAGGCAGGGGCACCAGCTGATCTAGAACTTGCATTTACATTGGCTAATGGGCTTGAGTATATTCGAACCGGCTTAAAGGCAGGACTTGAAATTGACCATTTTGCTCCTAGACTATCATTCTTTTGGGCGATTGGGATGAACTACTTTATGGAGGTTGCTAAAATGCGGGCAGCACGCTATATGTGGTCCTCAATTGTAGAGCGATTTAATCCTAAAAACCCTAAATCGCTTGCATTACGTACTCATTCTCAAACATCGGGATGGAGCTTAACGGAACAAGATCCATATAATAACGTCGTTCGCACATGTATTGAAGCACATGCAGCAGCAATGGGGCATACACAATCGCTCCATACAAATGCTTTGGATGAAGCAATCGCACTGCCAACCGATTTTTCGGCACGAATTGCTCGAAATACACAATTGTACTTACAAAATGAAACAGGGATATGTCAGGTCATTGATCCATGGGGTGGATCTTATTATGTCGAGTCATTAACACATTCTCTGATTGAGCGCGCAACGATGCTTTTGGATGAAATAGAAGAACTTGGCGGGATGACAAAGGCAATTGAAACAGGATTTCCAAAAATGAAAATTGAAGAAGCTGCTGCAAGAAGGCAAGCAAATATAGATTCCGGAAAAGAAACGATCATTGGTGTAAATAAATTCAGATTAGAAGAAGAAGATCCTCTTGATATATTATCGATTGATAATACTGAAGTCAGAATGAAGCAAATGGAAAGAATTCGGCAATTAAAAGCAAATCGTCATGAAGAAAAGGTGAATCAAGCCTTACAAGCAATTACAAAGGCAACTGCTACCGGAGAAGGAAATTTACTAGCATTAGCAGTTGAGGCAGCACGTCAACGTGCTACACTTGGTGAAATCTCCTATGCAATTGAAAAAGTGAGTAAACGCCATCAAGCAATGATACGTTCAATAAGTGGTGTTTATAGTGCGGAATTTTCAAATGTAGAAGAAATTAATGCTGTTAGAGAAAAAACAGATCAATTTTTTGAGCTAGAAGGAAGACGGCCAAGAATCTTAATTGCAAAAATGGGCCAGGATGGCCACGATCGAGGGGCAAAGGTAATTGCAACAGCATTTGCTGATTTGGGCTTTGATGTTGATATAGGACCACTATTTCAAACACCTGCAGAAACAGCAGCACAAGCAATCGAAAATGATGTACATGTGATCGGAATGAGCTCATTAGCAGCTGGACATAAAACGCTTCTTCCCCAACTAATAAAGGAATTAAAAAGATTAGGAAGAGAAGATATTGTCGTGATCATTGGCGGTGTTATCCCTTACCAAGATTATGCTGAATTAAAAGAAATGGGGGCAGCTGAAATATTTGGCCCAGGTACTGTCATCCCTGTGGCGGCAACGAAAGTGTTAGCTATCATTATTGAACGTTTAGGTTATGAGGAAATAGAAGAATGACAAAATATTTTCGTAAAAAGAACGAAATCGCTGTTAATGATTATATAGAGGGAATTGTGAAAGGTGATCGTGTCATCTTAGCACAGGCTATTACATTAGTTGAAAGTAATGCAAAAAGGCATTTTGAAAAAGGTCAACAAATCATTGAAGCACTTTTACAGCGAGAAAACTCCTCGATAAGAATCGGGATTACAGGAGTGCCAGGTGCCGGCAAAAGTACATTCATTGATGCATTTGGTACCTATTTATGTGACAATGGCTATCGCATTGCTGTACTAGCTGTCGATCCTAGCAGTGAAGTTTCAAAAGGGAGCATTATGGGGGATAAAACGAGAATGGAACGATTAGCTAAAAACCCCCGTGCATTTATTAGACCTTCGCCTTCAGGGGGGAACCTTGGCGGTGTTAATCGAAAAACGAGAGAAACGATCATTTTATGTGAGGCTGCAGGATTTGATGTCATCTTAGTTGAAACAATGGGAGTAGGACAAGGAGAATTTGTTGTCAGGAATATGGTGGATTTTTTCATCCTTCTTGTTTTAACAGGTGCTGGTGATGAATTACAAACAATGAAGAAAGGAATAATGGAATTACCTGATTTAGTCGTTGTTAATAAAGCAGATGGCGATAATCTATCAAAAGCAAAAAAAGCAATGCACGAATATAATACCCTTCTTCATTTTTTAAAGCCATATACAGACGGGTGGACAACAAAAGCTGTTACGGCATCTGCCATAAAAGATAGTGGAATAGAGAATATTTGGAAGTTGGTTTATCAGTTTGTTGAGCAAACGAAACTAAGTCAAGTTTTTGAAAAGCGAAGAAAAGATCAACAACGTGATTGGCTTCATCAGTTTCTTAAGCAAGAACTATATCAGTCTTTTTATCATCATCCAATCGTGCGAGAAAAACTTTCACATTACGAAAATGCAATAATAAATGGGAATAAAAGTGTTGCAGCAAGTGCATTAGAATTATTAGATCTATTTAGGAATGATAAATACTAGCGAACTATTTGCCCTATTAATAGAAAGATTGGTAAAATGAATGTAATGTTTATAAAAGGAGAGGTTATAATGAGTATGGACTTTAATTTATTTATGAATGATATTGTAAAACAGGCACGTAAAGAGATTAGTGCAGCAGGATATAAAGAGCTAACTACATCTGAAGAAGTAGATGAAACACTTAATAAAAACGGCACGACTTTAGTGATGATTAACAGTGTATGTGGTTGTGCAGGCGGAATCGCAAGACCAGCTGCAGCACATGCAGTTCATTATGACAAGCGTCCTGATCAGCTTGTTACTGTTTTTGCAGGACAAGATAAAGAAGCAACAGCACGAGCGCGTGAAATGTTTACTGGCTACCCACCTTCATCACCATCCTTTGCATTATTAAAAGATGGGAAGATCATGACAATGATTGAACGACATGAAATCGAAGGTCATGATCCAATGTCAGTGGTTTCAAAGCTTCAAGCTGCGTTTGATGAATATTGTGAAGAGGTTTAAATGAAGCTTGAAAAAGGTATAAAGAGGTGGGCGCAAATGTGTCTGCCTCTTTTTCTAAAAGCTAGATACATACTATTTATTTGCAAACTAAATTAACATAATATTTTCACAAATACATTTTTATAAATTATTATTGCATAATTATTAACCTGTGTTAAAATACAGAATATCGAATAATTATTAGTAAAATTATCTATATTCATTATGAAAAAATAATTAATTAATTATAGGAGGAAACTATATATGAAAAAAATATCATTATTTTTAATAAGTATACTTGTCATAAGTATGTTGGCAGCATGTGGAACGAATACTGAAGAAGGAAATGAAACTTCATCAGGATCAGATGCTGAAGATAAGAAAGTCTTAAAAATGGCTACTTCAGCTGACTACCCTCCATTTGAGTATATTGATACGACAAAAGGCAGTGAAATTATTGGGTTTGATATTGATCTTGCAAATGCGTTAGCAGAAAAAACAGGGTATGAGTTGGAAGTTCAAGATATGGACTTTAATAGTTTAATTCCTGCACTTCAAGCAAAACAGATTGATTTAGTTTTGTCTGGGATGACTCCTACACCTGAACGTAAAGAGAATGTTGATTTTTCAGATATTTATTACGCGGCAAATCATATGATCCTATCTTTAAAGGATAAAGAAATTAAAAGCGTTGAAGAGCTTGATGGTAAAACAATTGGTGTTCAATTAGGCTCGATTCAAGAAGAGAAAGCAAAAGAAATTGCAGAAAAAGTTAATGTAAAAATCGAAAATCGCAACAAAATTTCGGAATTGATTCAAGAAATGAAATCGGGTCGACTTGACGCAGCAATTATTGAAGATACTGTAGCTAATGGCTATTTTGAAAAAGATGCTGATTTAACAGGCTTCAAACTTCCGGATTCAGAGGAAGCTGGTTCTGCAGTTGCATTCCAGAAGGATAGTCCAATTACGCAAGAATTCAACGATGCGTTAAATGAAATGAAAGAAAACGGTGAGCTTGATAAACTAGTAGTAAAATGGTTTGGTGGCGAAGAATAATTTTATCCCTCATTAGCATCAAGGGACTGACAACTACTTTTTAGTGTCAGCCCTTTTTTATGAAAAAAAAGCTTAAAAAAGATTGAAAGGATTTGAAGATAGAATGGATATTAACTTTTCTTCAATTGTTCCATCCTTGCCTTTTATTTTGCAAGGAATATGGGTCACGTTACAAATTGTTGCTATCTCATTGTTAATTGGTTTTGCTTGGGGAATTGTATTAGCTTTACTTAAGATTAGCCGCATAAAACCTTTGATGTTTCTAGCTGATGCGTATACATCTATTTTTAGAGGTACACCGTTAGTTTTACAATTACTTATCATCTATTTTGGTCTACCACAACTATTAGGATTTCCTATTGAACCATACCCAGCAGCAGTAGCAGCTTTTTCGTTAAACTCAGCTGCCTATATATCAGAAATTATTCGTGCAGGTATTAATGCGATTGATAAAGGTCAAACAGAGGCTGCAATGGCTTTAGGTGTTCCTTATACAAAAATGATGAAGGATATCATTTTACCGCAAGCTTTTAAAAATATTTTGCCTGCCTTAATGAATGAATTTATTACGTTAACAAAAGAATCTGCCATTGTAACCGTAATTGGCGTTCAGGATATTATGAGGCGAGCTTATCAAGTAGGCGCGGATACTTACAATTATTTTGCCCCGTTAATTTTTGCTGGAATTATATACTATATTCTCGTTATGCTATTAACACTTCTTGGTAAAGGTGTAGAAAGGAGAATGAAACGCAGTGATTAAAATTGAGAATTTGCATAAGTCATATGGAAAGCTAGACGTATTAAAAGGAATATCGACAACGATTGCCGCTGGTGAGGTTATTGCAATAATTGGGCCCTCAGGTTCAGGTAAATCAACGTTCTTACGTTGCTTAAATTTACTTGAGACGCCAACAATGGGTACTGTGTGGATTAATGACCAAGAAATTACAAACTCGAAAACAGACATTGGAAAAGTTCGTCAAAATGTTGGTATGGTATTTCAACATTTTCATTTGTTCCCACACAAAACGGTTCTGGATAATCTGACATATGCACCGATGACAGTAAAAGGGCTTTCTAAACATGAAGCGGCTGAACAAGCGAAATCATTATTAAAAAAAGTCGGCCTTCTAGAAAAGGCAGCAGAATATCCAAATCGCTTATCGGGAGGACAGAAACAAAGGGTTGCAATCGCTAGAGCACTTGCGATGAACCCAGATGTTATCCTATTTGATGAGCCAACATCTGCATTAGATCCTGAAATGGTAAAGGAAGTATTAGAAGTAATGAAGGATTTAGCTCAAACGGGTATGACAATGGCGATTGTTACACATGAAATGGGCTTTGCTAAGGAAGTTGCAGATCGTGTTCTATTCCTTGATGAAGGTAATCTTGTTGAAGATGCACCGCCTAGCGAGTTTTTTACAGCACCTAAAACGAAAAGAGCACAAGAATTTCTTGAAAAGATGTTATAATATACATGAAAAAAGATGGTCATCTAGATGACCATCTTTTTTCATCCTATTTGTGTAAACTAATAGCAAGAATTATTAATTAAGGAGTTACACTATGTTTAAAATCGGTTATCGAACAATAAAAACAGCACTTGGCACGACCATTGCAGTTATGCTTGCAGAATTTCTTCAGTTGGACAATTATGTATCTGCGGGGATTATTACCGTACTTTGTATCAAAGTGACTAAGAAAAAGTCACTACAAAGCTCCTGGGCCCGATTGCTTGCTTGTACAATTGCAATTATTTTTTCATTTATATTTTTCGAAGGTCTTATGTACCATCCATTTATAATTGGTCTATTATTACTAGTATTTATCCCTACAACTGTTATTTTGAAAGCAACTGAAGGTATTGTTACAAGTGTTGTCATTATCTTTCATTTATATAATTCTGAAAAGATTACCCTGCAATTGATTGGAAACGAACTGATGCTAATCATAATTGGAATTGGTGTTGCACTTATCATGAATCTTTATATGCCAAGTTTAGATCGAAAGCTTAAAAATTATCAACAACAAATTGAAGAGAATTTTGGAGCTATTTTTTTGGAAATTGAACATTATCTTATAGATAAAGATCGCGTCTGGGATGGACGAGAAATTATCAAGACAGCAGAATTAATTAGCGATGCTAAAACAATGGCTTTCCGTGATGTAGAAAATCATTTTTTACGTAATGAAAATACATATTATCATTATTTTAAAATGAGAGAAAAACAATTTGAAATAATTGAACGTGTCATACCATTGATCACTTCCATTCATACATCTGTTGAACAAAGCCAAATAATAGCTGAATTTATTAAAGATCTTCGTTTACATATTCACCCTGGAAATACAGCACATAAATTCCTTGTGCAATTACTGAAGATGAGAGGGTTATTTGAAAACATGGAATTACCTAAATCTAGAGAAGAGTTTGAAGTGAGAGCAGCGCTTTTACATTTTATCAAAGAAATGGAATCTTATTTAATCATAAAAAGTCAATTTAAAGGGATGGAAAGGTAGTATCGTTCATACGATGCTTGAACATATTAATAGTAAAAGGACGTAGATTCCATGAAGGTAATGTTTCTTTTTCTCTTTCTTATTGCATCACCTATATGGCCGATTGGCCAAAATCCTATAATTGGTGATCCTTTTATTATTATCAACAAGCTTACGAACGAGCTGGCATTTGTTAATCAAAATGAAATTAAAAATATCTACCAAGTAGCAACTGGTAAAACAGAGGAATTGACACCAGAGGGGGAATTTACAATTACTGTGAAAGCTGTAGACCCTTATTATCGAAAAAAGAATATTTCCGGTGGAGATCCGAATAATCCACTTGGTTCAAGGTGGATAGGAATCGATGCAAACGGAACAGATGGTAGAATTTATGGAATACATGGCACAAACAATGAGTTATCAATTGGACAGTTTGTGACACAAGGCTGTGTGAGAATGCAAAACAAAGATGTAGAACAACTATTTGAAGAGATCCCGCTTGGAACTAAGGTGTTAATTATAAATAGCCAACAAACATTTGAAGAGCTTGCCATTGAATATGGAGCAATAAAAAAATGAGTCTGATCAGCATAGGGGATACCCCATGTTTTTCAGACTCATTTTTTCTACTTCGTTGTATATTAGCCGTTTAAGCAATAGTGCTAAAACCACATGGATACGCCTGCAAGTAATGTAGTTACGAGCATAACTCCTATCATTAAATAAACGACGATTTTTTGTGTTTTACGAGACATATTTCTTCACTCCTTATCTTATTATTTTAACGTGAATCGTTTATTAGGACAACTCTTATTCAGATCCTTTAATTAAAGAGTATTTCGTCAAAATAGCAGGAATTTTACATAGTAGGAGAGAAGTTTGTTATATCTTGATAACGTTTTCATTTTTGGTGAAGGAGAGATGACTATGGTTAAAAAGGTTGATCATATTGGAATTGCAGTTCATTCAATTGAAGATGTCTTACCTTTTTATACAGATATTTTAAAGCTCCAATTAGTAGGTTTTGAAGAAGTGCATTCACAGCAAGTAAAAGTCGCCTTTTTATCCGCTGGCGAAACAAAGATTGAATTACTTGAACCTATCTCTGATCAAAGTGCGGTTGCCAACTTTCTCTCAAAAAGAGGCGAAGGGATTCATCATATCGCATTTGGGGTTGAGAATCTAGAATCTAGGTTAGCTGAATTGAAGGAAAAAGGGGTACCACTTATCGATGAAACACCAAGAAAAGGTGCTGCACAGGCAAACATTGCCTTTTTACATCCTCAAGCAGCAAATAAAGTGTTAGTTGAGTTATGCGAAAAACAGCGGGGTGATGAAAATGACAATTGATATTTATCAAAAAATTAATGAACTATATGATAAAAGACGAAAAGTGGAACTTGGGGGCGGAGATGAAAAAATAGCTAAACAGCATGAAAAGGGAAAGCTTACAGCTAGAGAACGGATAAATTTACTTCTTGATGAAGGTACATTTGTAGAGTTACAACCTTTTATTGAGCATCGATGCAACGATTTTGGTTTAGAAGATAAAAGTGGTCCGGGAGACGGTGTTGTTACAGGTTTTGGGAAAATAAACGGGAGGCCCATCTATTTATTTTCACAAGATTTTACTGTTTTTGGCGGTGCACTCGGAGAAATGCATGCTAAAAAGATTGCTGCAGTCATGGATTTAGCTGCCAAAAATGGTACTCCATTTATTGGGCTGAATGACTCAGGCGGTGCGAGGATTCAAGAAGGTGTGGTATCATTAGATGGTTACGGAAAAATATTTTACCGTAATACAATTTATTCAGGAGTCATTCCACAATTGTCTGTCATCCTTGGACCATGTGCAGGCGGTGCCGTCTACTCCCCAGCAATCACAGATTTCGTGTTTATGGTTGAAAAGACAAGTCAAATGTTTATTACAGGCCCGAAGGTAATCGAGACTGTAACTGGAGAAAAAATTAGCTCTGAGGATTTAGGTGGGGCTTATGTACATAATACAATTAGCGGCAATGCACACTTCTCCGGTTCCTCAGAAGAGGAGGTCTTGCTTCAAGTTCGTAAGCTGTTAAGTTATTTGCCGCAAAACAATCAAGAAAAGCCACCGACTACTTCATATGAAGACTTGGATGATTATCTTCCTAGCTTAACGGATTTAATTCCATTTGATTCTATTCGTCCATATGATGTTCGGATTGTGATTGAACAAATCGTTGATGAAAATTCATTTATGGAGATTCAAAAGAATTTCGCTAAAAATATTGTCATTGGTTTGGCAAGAATAAAAGGGGAAGTTATTGGTCTTGTCTGTAATCAGCCTAAATACATGGCTGGTGGATTAGATATTAATTCTTCTGATAAAGCGGCAAGATTTATCCGTTTTTGTGATTCGTTTCAAATCCCAATTATTACACTTGAAGATGTTACTGGATTTTTTCCTGGTGTAAAACAGGAGCACGGTGGTATCATTCGGCACGGAGCAAAGATTTTATATGCATATTCTGAGGCAACAGTACCTAAATTGACTGTGATATTACGAAAAGCATATGGTGGAGCATATGTAGCCTTAAATAGTAAATCTATCGGTGCAGATCTTGTATTTGCTTGGCCGAATGCAGAAATAGCTGTAATGGGACCACAAGGAGCAGCAAATATTATTTTTTCTAAAGAGATCGAAAATAGCACAAACTCAGAACAAACTAGATTAGAAAAAATAGAAGAATACCGTGAAAAATTTGCAAATCCTTATGTTGCGGCTAGTCAGGGTATGGTGGATGATGTGATTGATCCGAGGGAAACAAGAATAAAACTTATCCAGGCTCTTGACATGCTTAGAACAAAAACAGAAACAAGACCTATGAAAAAACATGGGAATATTCCCCTTTAATATTAGGAGGTAAAACAAATGATGATTAACAAACAGCGTTTACTTGATGAATTTTTAGAGCTTGTACAGGTAGATTCAGAAACAAAGCATGAAGCTGAAATTGCGAAAGTATTAAAAGAGAAATTTTCTAGTCTTGGATTACAAGTTGTAGAAGATGACACAACAGCAGTAACTGGCCATGGAGCTGGTAATTTAGTATGTACGTTAGAAGCAACGAAAGATAATGTTGACACCATTTATTTTACCTCTCATATGGATACGGTTGTACCTGGAAATGGCATTAAACCAAGTATTAAAGATGGATATGTTGTAACAGATGGTACAACAATCTTAGGAGCTGATGATAAAGCTGGATTAGCTGCAATGTTAGAAGCAATTAAAACAGTAAAGGAACAAAATATTCAACATGGAAAAATTGAATTTGTTATTACTGTAGGTGAAGAATCAGGTTTAGTTGGGGCAAAAGCACTTGATCCATCGTTAATGACAGCGCAATACGGCTATGCGTTAGACAGTGACGGAAAAGTAGGCACAATTATCGTTGCGGCGCCAACACAAGCGAAAGTAAAAGCAACGATCTATGGAAAAACAGCACATGCTGGTGTTGCACCAGAAAAAGGTATTTCAGCAATAACAATTGCTTCAAAGGCAATATCGAGAATGCCATTAGGACGAATTGATCACGAAACGACAGCAAATATTGGACGCTTTGAAGGTGGCACACAAACAAATATCGTTTGTGACTTAGTACATATTCTTGCAGAAGCACGCTCACTAGTGCCTGAAAAAATGGAAGAGCAAGTGAAAAAGATGAAGGATGCATTTGAAGCGGCCGCTACTGAAATGGGAGGCCGTGCTGAGGTTGAAGTAGAAGTGATGTATCCAGGCTTTAAATTTGCTGATGGAGATCATGTTGTTGAAGTAGCAAAACGTGCAGCCGCTAAAATTGGACGTGAAAGTGAACTTCAAACAAGTGGTGGCGGAAGTGATGCTAATGTGATTGCTGGTAATGGCATTCCGACTGTTAACTTAGCCGTAGGATACGAAGAAATTCATACAACAAATGAAAGAATGCCGATTGAAGAGCTTGAAAAGACAGCTGAATTAGTAGTTGCAGTTATTCAAGAAGTGGCACAATAATTAGTAGGGAATCAATCTTTTCCTTACAGGAGATACAAAAAGAGTGTGAAGGATCCCTTTACGCTCTTTTTGTATTTTTTCATCCATCAAGTAAATAATAAATGAAACATTTTGTTCTGTTGAAGCAGCTCAATTTGTTTTTTTATGAAGGAATATCCAAATGTGACTATTTCCTCCAGTTAACATGATTATTACCATCTATACTTTTAAAGAAAACAAAGAAAATAAGAAGGTACGTAATCATTAACAAAGGAGGAGTTTCAATTGATAAAGAATAAACTTGGCATGGTTGTTACAAGTGCGTTAATTGTTGGCCTTGTTGCGTGTAATAATAATGAAGCAATGGATGTAAATGAGAATGATCAGATTGGAACAATGGATGTTTCTGATAATTTTAATTATAACGGTAACCGTAATTACGGCCCTTTAACACGTGTAAATAACGGAAATCGAAATGGTGAGAATGGATTAAGAATAGCTGATCGTGATAATGAGAACAATTTAACAAATAATGATTTTGACTTTGATTTTTTACCAGATCGTAACTTTAATGGGAAAGATATGGATAATCTGACCATCTCAAGCTCAAAAACGGATATATCCAGTCAAAACTATCCTCACACTAGAGCAATAGCTGTTCAAGAAGCTAAATTTAGAACAATTCAAGCCGATACTGTTGAAGAAGCGAGACAACAGGCGGAACAATTTATTCAACAACAACAGCAACAATTTCAAGGGAGAGCACAAGCTCCTATCGATCAACAACCAAGAGCACAAGTTCCTATCGATCAACAACCAAGAGCACAAGCTCCTACTCAGCAACAACCAAGAGCACAGGCTCCGACAGCTCAACAACAACCAAGAGCACAGGCTCCGACAGCTCAGCAGCAACCAACAAACGAGCAGCAAACACAAACACAGCAACCTGCACAGCAACAGCCAGCAGCTAAAGCTCCAGCAGAGAAAAAGCCAGGAGCAGACCAGCCAGCTAAAGGTTTAAGCCAAGCGGTTCAACAAGTAATCGATTTGACGAACGAAGAGAGACGTAAAAATGGTTTGCCAAACTTAACAGCTGATACAAAATTAAGCGGGGTAGCGCAAAAGAAATCCGAAGATATGAGACAAAATAACTATTTCTCTCATACAAGTCCAACATACGGTTCACCTTTTGACATGATGAGAGACTTTGGTGTGACATATAAAACTGCAGGTGAAAATATTGCCCAAGGACAGCAAACTCCACAACAAGTTGTCCAAGCTTGGATGAATAGTGAAGGGCATCGAAAGAATATTCTAAGTAAAGATTTTACTCACATTGGTGTAGGATATGACCAAAATGGCCATCACTGGACACAAATGTTTATAGGAAAATAATGATCTAAGCAGATTCATCAGTAATAATGATGGATCTGCTTTTTAAATACTGTTAATAAAATAGTCATGCATTTAGAACAAAATGGATTATTTTGTATATTTTCTCATAAAGAAATGGTACTCTTTTAGTAGGATACACAAATTTCAAAATATTTACAAAATGGTGATTGCTTTGTCTACACAAAAATATAAATACTTTGATTTTTCATTGGTTTTTTTCTTATTTTTGTTAATGATCTGTAGCTGTGTTACGATTTTTAGTGCACAAAAATATGCCCAATATGATGAAAATTTCTTTGTCAAACAAATGATTTGGTTTTCTTTAGGTATTGTTGCTGCAATGGTTGTCTTTCTATTTGATTTTGAGCAAATTAGTACTGTAACACCTTATTTTTATGGAGTAGGTATTATGTTACTAATAGGTGTTCTCATTGCGCCTGAATCAATTGCTCCGTATCGCAACGGGGCAAAATCTTGGTTTATTGTGCCTGGATTGGGTTCCTTACAACCTTCAGAATATATGAAAATATTTTTGATTATGATGTTGGCATATATAACGAATAAGCACTTTGAAAAACAAGATAGAGACCAAATTAAACAAGATCTTGTTCTCCTATTAAAAATTGCTGCGGCATCTCTCGTACCAATAGTTTTAATCCTATTACAAAATGACTTTGGGTCATCATTAGTTATGGTTGTAATTACGCTTGCTGTTATTTTTTTATCAGGTATAAATTGGAGAATTATCCTGGCAATTTTATTCCTTATTATTGGAACAATAGCTGTACTTGTGATGATTTTCATTCATAATGCTGATTTATTATTAAACATTTTTGGTACATATCAATTAAATAGAATTTATTCCTGGTTAGATCCTTTTGAACATGGTGAAGGTATTGGTTATCAATTAAAACAGTCTCTATTAGCTATCGGATCGGGAATGATTGATGGAAAAGGTTTTCATAATAGTGATGTTTATATACCTGAGGCACATTCTGATTTTATTTTTACAATTGTAGCTGAGGAATTTGGATTTTTAGGTGCTTCTTTTGTCGTTTCTCTTTATTTTTTAATCATTTATCGAATGCTTGGTATTGCTTTGTATGCTAGGAGTAGTTTGTTTGAATTTTATATATGTATTGGTATGGTAGCATTATTTACATTTCATTCTTTTCAAAATATCGGGATGGTTTCGGGCTTAGTCCCGATTACAGGTATTCCATTGTTATTAATGAGTTATGGAGGAAGTTCTGTTATAGCTAGTATGTTAGGAATTGGCCTAGTTTTGAATAGTTCATTGAAGAAAAGAGAATATATGTTTTCTAATGATTAAACTGAATAAACTTGTAAAAACACGATGAATTTCAAACATCGTGTTTTTTATTTGTATCATTTTAATTGTTAGATTTTCTGACAAACTACTAATAAATTGTCCTTTAAAACTATATTCTATAGAATATATGTTTTCCGATTTAGGGAGGAATAGGAATGAAGCTTACAGCTCGTGAGCAAGAAAAACTTATGATTGTCGTTGCAGCTGATTTAGCTAGAAGACGTCAAAAAAGAGGATTAAAACTAAATTATCCAGAAGCAATTGCGATTCTGACATATGAAGTGATGGAAGGTGCAAGGGATGGAAAAACGGTGTCAGAATTGATGCAATTTGGCCGTCATATTTTATCAAGCGAAGATGTAATGGAAGGGATTTCAGAAATGATTCATGATATACAAGTGGAAGCAACCTTTCCGGATGGGACAAAGCTAGTTACGATTCATGAACCTATTCAGTGAATTTTACTTTATAAGGAAAGAGTGTGAAAAATGATACCAGGTGAATACAAGTTAAAGCAGGAGCCTATAACATGTAATGCAGGAAAGCAGCCTATAAAACTAGAGGTTATAAATAATGGTGATCGGCCAGTACAAATTGGCTCCCATTTTCATTTTTATGAAATTAATCGTTCGCTTTCATTTGATCGTAATGAGGCATATGGCCGCAGATTAAATATTCCGGCAGGTACGGCGGTACGATTTGAACCAGGGGATAAAAAAGTGGTTGAACTTGTGACATTTTCAGGTGAACGAAAAGTGTATGGACTAAACAATTTAACAAATGATGTACTAGATAAAGGAGTGTAAACATGAGTTTTCATATGTCGAGACATCAATATGCAGATATGTTTGGACCAACAGTTGGAGATCAGGTGAGACTTGGTGATACTGAGCTATTTATCGAAGTAGAAAAGGATCTTACAACATACGGAGACGAAGTAAAGTTCGGAGGCGGAAAGGTTATTCGTGATGGGATGGGACAGCATCCTTTAGCTACGAGAACAGAAGCAGTTGATCTTGTCGTAACAAATGCGCTGATTCTTGATTATACAGGGATATATAAAGCAGATATCGGGATTAAGGATGGCCTAATCGCGAAAATTGGAAAGGCAGGAAATCCATTGCTAATGGATCATGTTGATATCATTATTGGAGCATCAACAGAGGTACTTGCTGGAGAGGGGAAAATTGTTACAGCTGGCGGGATTGATGCACATATTCATTTTATTTCCCCTCAACAAATCCAAACAGCTATTGAATCTGGAATTACAACAATGATTGGTGGTGGAACGGGACCTGCAACAGGAACGAATGCAACAACTTGTACGCCAGGTTCATGGAATATTCATAGAATGCTAGAAGCTGCAGAGGAATTTCCTATGAATCTTGGATTTCTTGGGAAAGGCAATTCTTCGAGTGAAGAAGCGCTTATCGAACAAATCGAAGCTGGAGCAATCGGATTAAAGCTGCACGAAGATTGGGGAACAACTGCTTCGAATATAGATAAAGCACTGTCAGTAGCGGACAAATATGATATTCAAGTTGCTATTCATACGGATACATTAAATGAAGGAGGTTTCGTTGAAGATACAATTCGGGCGATCGATGGACGGGTTATTCATACATATCATACAGAAGGTGCTGGGGGAGGGCATGCACCTGACATTATCAAGGCTGCTTCATATCCGCATATTCTTCCATCTTCAACAAATCCGACTAGACCATATACAATCAATACGATAGCTGAGCATTTAGATATGCTTATGGTATGTCATCACTTAGATCCTTCCGTACCGGAGGACTTAGCGTTTGCAGATTCAAGAATAAGAAAAGAAACGATTGCAGCAGAAGATATTCTCCACGATCTCGGTGTATTTAGTATGATCAGCTCAGATTCCCAAGCAATGGGAAGAGTTGGCGAAGTCATTATAAGAACATGGCAAACAGCTGATAAAATGAAACGCCAGCGGGGAGAACTTGTTTCAGGTGAAAAAAATGATAATGCAAGAGCAAAGAGGTATATTGCCAAATATACCATTAATCCTGCAATAACCCATGGAATATCAGATAATGTTGGTTCCATCGAGGTTGGGAAGTTAGCGGATTTTGTATTGTGGGAGCCAGCTTTTTTTGGTGCAAAACCAGAATTAATTGTTAAAGGCGGGATGATCGCTTGGAGTGTGATGGGTGACCCAAATGCCTCCATTCCGACACCACAGCCTTCATTGTATCGCCCGATGTTTGCGAGCTACGGTAAAGCAAAATATTCGACATCAATGACATTTTTGTCCCAAGCAGCTTATGAGCAAAAGATTCCCGAACAGCTTGGTCTTCAAAAAAAAATAGGTGTTGTGCGAAACATTCGTCAGCTGAAAAAATCGGATATGGTCTTGAATGGAGAAACACCAGAAATTGAAGTAGATCCACAAACATATGAAGTAATAGTAGATGGTGAATTAATCATATGTGAGCCAGATGACAAAGTCGCTCTTGCGCAACGATACTTTCTATTTTGAGGTGAGATGATGATAATCGAAAAAATTGTAGGTAATATAAAAGATTTAGATACAGCCCCGCAGCATATTGAAAGAGTATATGTAAGGAGTGATGATTTAGTAAAAAAAATTCAACGTGTGAAAACTGATCATGGGAAAGAGATAGGAATTCGGCTTAAAGATATAAAGGAGTTATCAGACGGTGATATCTTATTTCAAGATGAGAAAAATTCGATTGTCATTAGTGTGATTGAAGATGATGTGATTGTTATCAAGCCAACAAGCATTCAACAAATGGGTGAAATTGCACATCAGCTAGGGAACCGCCATCTTCCAGCCCAATTTAATAAAGATGAAATGATTGTACAATACGATTATTTAGTAGAAAAATTGCTCAATGAACATGAGGTTCCCTTCATACGGGAAAAAAGGAAAATGAATGAAGCTTTTAAACATATTGGACATTCCCATGACTAATAAACTTTTTCATCTTCTCCAAATCTGTGATTCTAATTTTCCATCAGGGATATTTTCACATTCATTTGGATTAGAAACTTATATTCAAGAGAACAAAATTTTTAATAAAGACACATTCTTAATTGCGATAAAGCAGTTCCTTCAAACACAGTTTTTGTATACGGATGGTTTTGCATGCCGTATAGCCTATGAATCCTTGAAAATAAACGATCTTGAAAAAGTTTGGCAACTTGATCAAGAGTTATTTTCACTTGCAAATGCAAGAGAGACTCGTGAAGGAAATCGTAGAATCGGGCGGCAGCAAGTGAAAGTTTTCAATGAACTATTCATAAATGAGCAATTAAAAATCTATGAAGCGAAAATAAAAGCTAAACAAGTACATGGTCATAGTTCAATCGTTTTTGCAATGGTGTGCTTTGGCTTGAAGATCGATTTGCAAACGACACTATCATGTTATTTATTTGCAACTGCCTCATCGCTTATTCAAAACGGAGTCAGGGGTATTCCACTTGGGCAAACAGATGGGCAAAAGCTCTTACTAGAATTGCAGTCTTTCTTAGGAGCTCTAGTAGAAGAAATATTACAATGTGAAGAGGAAGTGTTTGGTGCTAATGCAACTGGACTTGAAATTGCACAAATGATGCACGAACAACTTTCGGTTCGACTGTTTATGTCTTGAATTGACTATGAAAAAAACAAATTATGAAAGGATGAATATAGAAATGAGTGAACCCATTCGTATTGGAGTTGGCGGACCGGTTGGTGCGGGAAAAACACTTTTAGTTGATAAACTAACAAGAGAATTAATGATAGATTATGAGCTTGCTGTGATAACAAATGATATTTATACAAAAGAAGATGCACAATTTTTAATAAAAAACGGAGCATTGTCTGAAGATCGAATTATCGGTGTTGAAACAGGCGGTTGCCCACATACTGCCATTCGCGAAGATGCCTCGATGAATTTTGCGGCGATTGATGAATTGAATGAACGACATCCAAATCTTGACTTAATTTTTGTTGAAAGCGGTGGTGACAATCTGGCTGCTACCTTCAGTCCAGAGTTAGTTGATTTTTCAATCTATATCATTGATGTTGCACAAGGGGAAAAGATTCCGAGAAAAGGCGGGCAGGGAATGATAAAATCTGATTTATTTATTATAAATAAAATAGATTTAGCACCATATGTAGGGGCAAACCTTGAGGTAATGAGACAAGATACACTAGCATCTCGTGGTGATCGACCTTATATTTTTACAAATCTTAAGGATGGGACGGGTGTAAAGGAAGTAGTTGATTGGATCCGGAAGGAAGCTTTTTTAGTAGGGCTTGAAGCATGACCTATACAGGCTGCCTTCAGCTTGAGGTAGGTAAAAAAGAAAATAGGTCTGTCATTGGTAACAGTTTTTTTGATGGTGTTTTCAAAATTACCCGGCCAACTTATTTTTCAGATGGAATGCCACTACTCACACTTTTGCATGTGGGAGGCGGTTATGTTGATGGAGATACATATAAATCTGAAGTGATCGTTCATGAAGATGCACAACTTGCCTTAACAACACAAGCGTCCACAAAGGTCTATAAATCACCGAGGTATGGTGTTGTTCAAACAATGGATTATCACTTAAAAGAGAATAGTGTGCTTTTTGTAAAACAGGATCCATTAATTCTTTATCATGATGCAAATTTTTCTCAATATACAAATGTGCATATGAGCTCAACATCTACCTTTTATTATACGGACATTATTACTCCAGGATGGTCACAAAACGGAAGACTGTTCCAATACAAAAAGCTTGCTTCTAAATTGAGAATCTTTATTAATGGACAGTTAGAGGTTTTCGATCATCAACTGATTGTCCCTGAGAAAATGAGTGGAGACTTGATGCGATTGGAAGGCTACACACATATTGGTACGATGATTATGATCCATCAACAAATAAGTGATGAATTAATTGACGATATAAGGAGTGAAATGTCAACAATAGCTATTGATGTGCGTTTTGGGATTAGTATGTTAAATGTTAAGGGTTTTTCAATTAAAGTTTTAGCTTTAAGCACTCCAGAAATCGAACTCATCTTTTCTATATGTGAAAAGATGTTCCGTAAGAGATTATATAATCAAGATAAAATTGAGTGGAGAAAATAAATCAATCGAGTGAAGAGAAAAGAAGAGTGAACTCAGAGTGAGTTTGCTCGTATTAGTGTATGAAAGAGCAGTGTAACAATTCAGTTTATTTGGAATATCAAATAGAAGAAAAAGTCATATACATGGTAAAAGACTATCAAATCGTGTTGGTTGAAAAAACTCTCCATTGTTTGAAATTTCCCTTAATTTCATAGTATGATAGTAATAGAAAATGATTTGAGCTAAAGAGGGGTTTACGATGGATATATCAAAGGTGGTTGTTTTTCGTGCAGGTAATGAAGAATATGGAATTCCCATTGAGCATGTGATTTCGATTGAAAAGATTGAGAATATAAATGTTATTCCTAATATGCCTTCCTACGTGAAAGGTGTTGTGAAAGTAAGAGGAGATTTAATTCCAGTAATTGATATGAATCATATTTTTTACCAGAAGGATACAATAATCGATGGAAATAGCAAATTAATTGTTGTCCAATCGGAAGAGATAGCATCTGCTCTAATTGTTAAAGATGCAAAAGAAATCTTAGATGTTCAAGAGGAGCAACTAAAATCAATTCCTGTCGGAGCATTTCAATCAACAAAATACTTTACTGCTGTTATTAGCCTGAATGAACGATTGATTACAATCATTCATCCAAATCTTCTTATCTCAAGTCTTGATGAAATAGCTTTAGTAAAAGAAGAAATCATTAGTCACCAATAATTTGTATTGGTGATTATTTATTTATGTCTTTTAAGAAGGCTGTTTTCGCAAACTTTATTGCTATTTACCAAGTACTGCGGTGTGGTTGATTGCAGCGAGAGATGCTCGCTATTTAGCGGGGCGGGCGGTGAGTCTCCCCGGCGTAAACGCCTGCATGAGTCTCACCTGTCCCGCTGCTCTAAGCAGGAGTCTCGCAATCTGCTCCAATCAACCTTAAATAGTTTTCGTTTTAAAAGCAACAATATCTTATAATAGAGCCTTTAAAAAGAAGGACAGAATAAGTTCTTATACTAGTTTTAATGTCTGCTCCCGCGCCTTGCTCTCGAGTTATTTTGCCATATGCTTTGTGAGCTAGAAAGGGGTTGTTACGCTTTCTTCTTAAGAAAGAATAAATCAAACTAATCATTTAGGGGTGTCGATTATGGAACATCCTACAAGCGGTCGAATCATCTTACATGTCGATATGAATAGTTTTTATGCATCCGTTGAAATGGCCTATGATCCTTCTCTTAAAGGAAAACCATTAGCAATTGCAGGTAATGTGGAAGAGAGGAAGGGGATCATTGTTACATGTAGTTATGAAGCTCGCGCAAAAGGGGTCAAAACGACGATGCCGCTTTGGCAGGCGAAAAAGCTATGTCCAGAGCTCATTGTAAAAAAGCCGAATTTTGAGCGTTATCGAAAAGCGTCTAGAGCCATGTTCGACTTGTTAAGAGACTATACAGAGCTTGTTGAACCAGTTTCAATTGATGAGGGGTATATAGATCTTACTCACTATCAAGGCATTAAATCTTTAGAAATCGCAAAAGTCATTCAAGAACGGCTATTAGATGAACTGTTACTGCCGTGCAGTATTGGAGTGGCTCCAAATAAATTTTTAGCTAAGATGGCTTCAAATATGAAAAAACCGCTCGGAATTACAGTACTTAGAAAAAGGGAACTCTCTGAAAAACTATGGCCACTGCCTGTTCATGACATGCATGGTGTTGGGGATAAAACAGCTGAAAAGCTCAAAACAATTGGTGTTAACACGATCTATGACCTCGCACATGGAGATCGTGCACAACTTAAACAATTGCTGGGGGTTAATGGAGAGCGGTTAAAGCAACGTGCAAATGGTGTTGATAATAGAGTTGTAAATCCTGATTCTATTTATGATTTTAAAAGTATTGGTCATTCAACAACTCTTGCTAAAAATACGACAAATGAAGCAGAATTAACAGAAATTTTACGTAAGCTAGCACATTCTGTAGCTGTAAGGATGAAACGAAAAGATGTTCTTGCAACAAAGATTTTTATTACGATCAAATACGCTAATTTACAATCCATCACAAGAAGTAAAAAATTAGAAAACTCCATCGGGGATGTTGATGATATCTTTTCTGTTGCAAAACAACTTTTTTTCACACATTGGAATGAAGATCCAGTAAGGCTTTTGGGAATAACGGGCCAAGATTTGGTTGAAAAAGACGACGCGATGAAGCAATTAGATCTTTTTACATTTGAAAAAGATGCAAAAGAAGAGCCTATTCTTTCTGTCATAGAAAAAATAAACCAAAAATATGGAAATCAATTCATAAGACGAGGTGTAAAAGGTAAAAAAGAAGAAGATTTTTCATCAGGGACGAGCTTCAATAAAGACTTTTTACTGGAGTAACTGACCATTGGAATGATTGACCGATAAAAAATAGAGCTATTACTAAGTAATAGCTCAAAAAATTAAGGAGATTGTTTGGGTAGTTCTTACACTTCTATTTTATGCAGCAAATAAGAGAAGGTATGAGGCAAATAGACGAGCTAATTCGCACATTTTTTCTACTTTTGAACAGTTTCTATAATAAACCATGACATTTTAATTGTAATGCTGCAGCTTTCATTCGAGACTTGAATGACATTAGACAATAAGCCACTCTCTATTAAAGGAGAGAGTGGCTTATTGTTAGTGTTTTTTACAAATATCTCTAACGAATGTGTGTTGAATTTATCTTAGTTAACAGGCAACCATTCGTTATCATCATCTTTAAGTAATTCGTCCGCTTCTTTTGGTCCCATTGATCCTGAAGGGTATGTTGTAAGTTCAGCTTTCCCTTTTTTCCAAGCTTCTGAGATTGGATCAACGAAGCTCCAAGATAATGCAACCTCATCCCAGTGAGTGAAATTTGTTGCATCTCCTCTCATGCAATCGTAAAGCAGCTTTTCATATGCTTCAGGTGTGTTAATTCCATCAAAGAAATTGTTTGAAAGATCCAATTTAACTGGTTTAGAGTTTCCGCCATCTTTCTTTACATTTAAATGGAGAGTAATTCCCTCATCAGGCTGGATATTTATAATGAGTAAATTAGGTGGAACAGTTTCCCCTTTTTTATAATAAAGGTTCATAGGAATATCTTTAAATTGAACGACGATTTTTGTTGATTTTGCAGCCATTCTCTTACCAGTACGAATGTAGAATGGTACACCAGCCCATCTAAAGTTATCTATTAACAACTTTCCAGCTACATACGTTTCTGTTTGAGAATCGTCATCAACATTATTTTCATCACGGTAGGCAATTAATTGTTTACCATCTAATTCCCCATTTGAATATTGTCCACGAATAAAGTAATCTTTTACTTCATCTTCAGATACTGCACGAAGCGCTCTTAGTACCTTTACTTTTTCACTTCTAATCTCATTTGTATTAAGTTTGATAGGGGGCTCCATTGCCAATAACGCGACCATTTGAAGCATATGGTTTTGAACCATATCCCGCAAAGCACCTGAATTTTCATAATAACGTCCACGGTCTTCTACACCCAATGTTTCACTTGATGTTATTTGAATGTTTGATATGTAACGATTATTCCATAAAGGTTCGAATAGAGCATTTGAGAAACGAATTACTTCAATGTTTTGGACCATTTCTTTTCCTAAGTAATGGTCAATACGGTATATTTGATCTTCGTTAAAAGCTTCGCGTATTTCCTGGTTTAGTTTTTGAGCTGATGGAAGATCATGTCCAAATGGTTTTTCAATTACAATTCGACTCCAACCATTTGTAGCAGTTAAACCTTGCTTCTTTAAATTTTGTGCAATTGTACCAAAAAATTCTGGTGCCATCGCTAAAAAGAAGACACGGTTACCTTCTGTTTCGTATGTACCATCTAGATTGTTCAACAAATTATTCAGTTCTAAATAAGAAGTAGGATTTGTGACATCAAATGGATGATAATAAAAATGAGATGTGAAATCGTCTAGTTCTTTTGATTCCTTCATCGCTGTTTGAATGGAATCAGATACATTGTTTCGAAACTCATCATTTGACCATGGTCTTCTTCCTACACCTACTACCGCAAACTCTTGGCTTATTTTATTGTTTTCAACTAAGCGGTAGATGGATGGAAACAACTTACGTTTTGCTAAATCTCCAGTTGCACCGAAAATAACAATAATTGCTTTAGGATGTTTTTCTTGAGTAATCACGTTCATACCTCACTTTATCAATTACAATTTATTCATTCAGTGAAAAATTCACATATGAAATCGATTCCTAATATAGCATATTACAATGTTTCATAAGGATGTTCAAATTTTCGAACTGTGATTGCAAAATAAACTTTACAACAATTGATCCTGTATGTAATTGTAAAACTAATATTATCCTCTCATCTAATATAGTATAAACGATAACTCGAAAAATATCGTGTTAAAAGACTAATTTTTATTAAAATTTTTTTATTATTCTGTAAGTTATATTAACAAACAATAAACAAATGTTTGTCATTTCACTTTCGATCTCATTCATGTATTCTTGAATTAAAGTGATTTTTAGGAGGAAATATAGTGAATGTCATGTTTCTTGGAACAGGGGCAGGGATACCGGCAAAAGCACGAAATGTTACGAGTATAGCTCTTCAATTGTTAGAGGAAAGAAAAGCGATATGGCTGTTTGATTGTGGAGAGGCGACACAGCATCAAATTTTACATACATCGATTAAACCTAGGAAAATAGAGAAGATTTTTATTACCCATATGCATGGTGATCATATATATGGGTTGCCAGGGTTGATTAGCAGCCGTTCATTTCAAGGCGGTGAAGATCTTTTAACAATTTACGGACCAAGAGGTCTTGAGGAATTTGTAAGAATTTCTCTTTCAGTAAGTCATTCACATCTTACATACCCAATTAAATTTATAGAAATTGAGGAAGGCATAGTTTTTGAAGACCAACAATTTAAGGTTATTGCTAAGAAATTAGAGCATGGAATTGATTCATATGGTTATCGTGTTGTTGAGAAAGATTTACCTGGGAAGCTGCTTGTAAATAAATTAGAAGCTTTTTCAATTAAACCTGGTCCAATCTATCAAAAGATTAAAGAAGGGAAGCAGATTCTTCTTGATGATGGAACTATTTTAGAAGGTAAGGATTTTCTAGGACCACAGCAAAAAGGGAGGATTGTAACAATTCTTGGTGATACAAGATATACTGAGTCTAGTTTGGAACTTGCATTAGAAGCAGACTTGCTTGTTCATGAGGCTACTTTTTCTGAAGAAGATGAAGAGCTTGCATATAATTATTATCATTCCACGACAAAACAAGCTGCATTTATTGCAAGAAATTCGAAGGCTAAAAAGCTTCTTCTTACACATATAAGCTCGCGATATCAAACTGAAGCTGATTTAATGAAGCTAGTAGAAGAGGCTAAAAGGATTTATCCGATGTCCTATTTGGCTTCTGATTTTATGCAAATTGAAATTCCTAAAAATCGTGTATGAATCGTATCCAATAAAAGGATAGATAAATATAATTTTTTACTTTATCTATCCTTTTTATTCTGTTATTTGGATTGTCCATTAAGCTCAAGTTTAGAATGAGATAGGACAAGTTCCTCTGTAAACATATCTTTTAATTCTGTTGCTCTTTCAGTTGCTCGTTTAATACAGGAGACAAGGGCCTTTTCTACATCTTGCTCTTTTAGGATGTTAATTCCTGCTTCGGTCGTTCCGTTAGGGCTTGTGACTTCCTTTCTAAGTTGATAAGGTGATTTTTCAGAAGATGCAATCATGGAAGATGCTCCTAGCAATGTTTGAGCGATGAGTTCTCTTGCTACAACCATATCTAACCCAACTTCAACGGCTGCCTTTTCCATTGCTTCTACTAGAAAATAAACATATGCAGGTCCACTGCCTGAAAGCCCTGTTACTGCATCTAGTTGACCTTCATCCACAATTTTACATATTCCAATAGCTTCAAAAAGTGCTTTACATTTATTGATTTGACTCATTGTTACGTTTTCACTAGCAGCGATGGCAGTTGCTGATTTGGCAATTGCTGCAGATGTATTTGGCATTGCTCGTATGACGGCTGTTTGTCTCCCAATGATACTATTAATTGTATCGATTGTGATTCCGGCTAATAGAGAAACGATGAGTTGGTCATGAATATATTCTTGAAGGCCATCCAAACTACTTTTTATGTCCTTTGGTTTTACTGCTAAAACGATAATTGATACATCTTTGACTAAAGATATTTTATTATGAGTCGTGTTAATTCTGTATTTTTTTGACAGTTCCTGCAAACGCTCTGTATTTGAATGATTTGCAACAATAATTTGCTCGGGTTGAAATACACCGCCTTTTATAAGACCTGCAATCATTGCTTCTGCCATTGATCCCGCTCCAATAAATCCAATCTTCTCCATGGTAAATCCTCCTTTTTTATCACCAATATAAAAAGCCATTCCGTCCTTAAAAAAGGACGGAATGGCTCCGCGGTACCACCTTAGTTGAAATATAAAATTTCCAGCTTTGTTTTCTTTATCGCAGAAATACGGTTAGGTTTTCCTAACTGCTCGTAGGGTAGGTTCAATAGGAAGATAGGCAATGGAGCCTTTCAGCCGGGAGCCCCACTCTCTTTTGCTGCTTACTATTTACTATTCCTAGTCAATGCTTTTTTCATATTTGTTTTCGTCTGAATTTTTTCCATTATGCATTGCTGGACAGGCACTTGTCAAGTTAAATTATTTGAATAAAATGACAAGTCATGGCTGACAAGGTACAATATCAGTAATAAGGTTATTGAGAAATAATGGGGTAATCTATTATCTATACAAATATAATAAATGGGGCGGAGAAAAATGGATCATCTTACACAGTCTAAGCATGTGTTTAAAATAGAGCTGCCAACACCTTTTCCAGTTGGTGACATAAATGTGTATGTCATTAAGGGAGATCAATTAACTCTCATAGATGCAGGCCCAAAAACAGAAGAAGCGTGGAATTCGTTTCAGCATCAATTAAAACAAATTGGATACTCGCCTAAGGATATTGAGCAAATCGTGCTCACACATCACCATCCCGACCATGTAGGAATGCTTGATTATTTTAACGAGGAAATTCCTGTTATAGGGCACCCTTTTAATAAACCTTGGCTAAAGAAGGATCAACAATTTTTTAGAAGCCAATCGATGTTTTTTAAGGAATTGTTTAATGAATTCGGTGTGGACCGACATTTTCTACCCATATTAGAGTCTCTGAATCAACAAACGATGGAATATTCATGTGACAGAGAATTGAAGGGTTTTTTAAGGGAAGGTGAGGTAATAGGAGGGCTTCCGGGGTGGCGTACTTTAGAAACTCCCGGTCATGCTCAAAGTCATTTAGCCTTTTACGAGGAAAGCACCGGGATATTAATCGGCGGAGATTTACTTTTAAAACATATTTCTCCAAATCCTTTACTAGAACCTCCGATGACGAGTGAGCAAATAAGGCCTAAGCCGCAACTACAATTAAATCAGTCAATATCGCGATTACTAGAAATACCAATTTCGATTGCATACACTGGACATGGTGAGAACATAGAGGCTGTACATGAGCTCATTTCATATCGACTAAAGAAACAAGCTGAACGTGCGGAACTTGTCCGGACATTTTTGATTGAGAAACCATTAACAGCATTTCAAGTATGCCAAATTCTGTTTCCGAAAATCTATGATAAACAGCTTTTACTGACAATGTCTGAAACAGTTGGACAGCTTGACTATTTATCAGAGGCTGGACAAATTAGTGTTGATGTGACACAAAAAACACATCGATTTTTTGCTATTTAACTTTTAGAGGTGACGGATTTGAATACACGTATACAAGGCTGTTTTGTTGCAATTACTGGAGCATCAAGCGGTATTGGTGAAAAAATTGCGATTGAGTGTGCTAAACAAGGAGCACATCTTATCCTTCTGGCAAGAAGGGAGGAGCGTTTAGCACAGCTTGCTGAAAAAATAAAAAATGATTATGGAGTTTCGAGTCATTATTATCCATTAGATGTCCAAAATCTTGATTCCATTCAGCATGTATTTACAACGATTCAAAAAGAAATTGGACAAATTGATGTTCTTGTTAATAATGCTGGCTTTGGAATCTTTAATAATGTTCAAGATGCTACAATGGATGAAATGAAAAATATGTTTGAGGTTAATGTATATGGGTTAGTTGCATGTACAAAAATGGTGCTGCCAGCTATGATTGAAAGAAAAAAAGGACATATTATTAATATTGCTTCCCAAGCTGGAAAAATTTCCACACCAAAGTCTAGTCTTTATTCAGCTACGAAGCACGCTGTATTAGGCTTTACAAACAGCCTGCGAATGGAAGTGAAAAACAGTAACATATATGTTACATCTGTAAACCCTGGACCTATTAAAACAGATTTTTTCACAATTGCTGATAAGCAAGGTAACTATGTGAAAAATGTTGAAAGGTGGATGCTTGATCCGAACAAGGTTGCGCGAAAGATTGTTCATTCCATGTTTACTCCAAAGCGTGAAATCAATCTTCCAGGTTGGATGAATGCAGGTAGTACAATATATCAGGTAATGCCGAGACTATTTGAACGAATGGCGGGAAAAGCTTTTTTAAAAAAATAATAAATATAACTCGTTAATTATTTTGACTTTTTTATGACGATTCAAATTTGTAAGATAACTTTCGTAAATATCAATGTTATCATGTATACATAGTCATACACATAATTTGCCGTAGTGTTATGAATTTTTTGATGGGAGAGTTTTATAGATGTATAAAGAGAGCGACCCTTTAACAAGTGATGCAATGGAGATATTATTGAAGACTAGTAGAACTTTTTCTATACCTATTAGTTATCTATCTTCCGGTCTTAAAGAGGCAGTAGCCTCTGCATACTTATGTATGAGAGCCATTGATGAAATTGAGGACCATCCTCATCTTGATGAGCAAGTTAAAATCCTTTTATTAAAATCCATTAGTCATAAATTGCAGAATGCTCCTAGTGCTGCTGATCTTGCTAATTTATTTAATCCATATAAAACTGAGCTTCCCGAAGTTACCTTAAGATTAAGTGATTGGATTAAGTTTTGTCCCCCCACTATTGTTGATGAAGTTCTAAAGAGTACTTCTATAATGGCGGATGGAATGGCCAAGTGGGTTGAAAAGGAATGGGCAATTAAAAATGAGAGTGATTTAGATGATTACACATATTATGTCGCTGGATTAGTTGGCGTCATGCTATCAGAAATTTGGAAGTGGTCTGACTCGATTGAAACAGATAAGGAACTTTCAATTGCCTTTGGACGCGGTCTTCAAGCAGTCAATATCCTCCGTAATCGCGATGAAGACAGAAAAAGAGGTGGGGTTGACTTTTTTCCTGATGGGTGGACTTTTGAAGATATGCTGAATTACGCTAAGCGAAACCTTGCTTTAGCTGATAAATACATTGAAAGTCTTAAACCAGGTCAGATTCGTATTTTCTGCGAGATTCCTTTATCGCTAGCTTACAGTACACTTGACGCCTTAACAGAAGGTAAAGAAAAAATTAGCAGATCTGATGTAAATGAAATCGTTTCAAAAATAGTAAGTAAGTGAGAACCGGTTATTTTATTAAACACCTATTAATTGGTTTTTTCTTTTATTATTTTTTAGAAAAACGAAGTCCTTCGCCAATAGTTCTTGGCGGCAAGTCTTCTTTTTTTCAGTGAGGATAGAAGTATCTCTCCTAGTTATTTCCTCTAAATAAACAACGAGGATACTTTGTTTTTGCTTTTGTAATTTTTCTTGTAACGGTAATAGAATGACATTGAGGAGATAGTTACGATATTTTGGTAAAACATATTAAACAAAAATCGAGTGTAAAACCGCATAGGTTTTATACTCTTTTTTTATTACACAACCTAATACGTAAAAGGATCGTACATTTGACCGACATCACCGAAATTAGGATCGTGTACCGGCACATCTCTGACAATAAATGAAGCGAAGTTTAGTTCTTTTGCTCTTTTGGCTAATTCATTTGCTTTTCTATATCATTTTTGGGACACTGCCCATATATGATTCGATTGGAAAAAACAATCCAATCGAATCATATATTTTCCTGATACATGCGCGGAAATCCATTATGTTTTTTGAATGTATCCCATTATTATTTCCTCCAGACATTTAAAGCTAAATAATTATATTGAAGATACAATTTGTTCCTAATATGGGGGGTAAACTAACTTATACTGATCTTTTAGGAGTGATAACATGTTCATGCAAGGAAACATTATTGCAGGCGAATTTGATTCATCTATGAATGAATTTTCCCTGCAAAAAGTAAAAAATTTCAACACAGAATCGATCCTTAACGAAATCCAATTAAATAATATCTATTATTATTTAAAAAAACACCGGCATGAAAATGATGGGCAAATTATTACCCTATATGACCAAATGCCAGTGCGCTTATCTCAAGATGAAATTAACCTGTTTATCAGCGATCTAGAGAAAATCTTATTCATGTATCACTGATGGAGAAAAAGGCTAATAAAGCCTACAAAAGGATTTGAGATTTCAGGCAAGAAATCTAGAATAAGCAGATCCAATGGATCTGCTTTGTTTTTCTATGGATTTGTTGACCAAAGCCCCGCTGTTTTAACGAATACTCTTGGATTAAGTTTTAACCCGGCTACGATTAACTCAGCTAGGTCTTCTGGGTGCATAACGTTATCTTCATTGCCACTAACAAGATTTGTATCAATTGCCAAATCTGTTACGACCGTACTTGGTGTTAAAGCAGTTACACGGATATTATGCTTTCTAACTTCTAACATGAGTGATTCTGTTAGTCCTAAAACAGCGAATTTAGAAGCACTATAAGCACTTGTTACAGGAGCACCCTTTTGGCCGGCAGATGAAGAGATATTGATAATATCACCTGATTTTCTCTCAATCATGCCAGGTAATACAGTTCTTGTTACATTATATACACCCATCAAGTTCACTTGGATGATACTTTCCCAATCTTCAGGAGTTAACTCAAGAAAACCGCCAAATTTAGCTATACCTGCATTGTTAATTAAGATATCAACAGCTCCTAGGTCTGATTTGATATGCTCAACGGCATGATGAACTGATTCAAGATCAGTTACATCTGCTGTTGCGGCTGATACTTTTACGCCATATTGCTCTAGTTCAGCAGATACCTTTTCAAGATTGGCCATGTTTAATCCAATCATTCCGATATTAACGCCTTCTTTTGCTAAGGCGATGGCAGTAGCCCGTCCAATTCCTCTTCCTGCTCCAGTGATTAGAGCTGTTTTTCCATTTAACGAACTCATTCTATCACTCCTAAAAAATTTTAAAAACAACTAATAAATAATAACAAATTAAGGTAATTAATACTAATAGAAAGACCGCAATTTGCTTTAAACAGTTTGCGGTCTCTTATCTTAATTTCTTAGAAAATCATTTCTTTATTCTAAATTGGCATGTCAACCATACATCTTATTTGTATCTATACCTTTTTTCTCCATGAACCTTAGGATGACAGCTTTTATTTATGGCCAGGGAAAGGATTGTTCTCCCTGGCTTTTTGATTATGAAATGGAAAAGGCATATATATTGCTATTGATGGAGCCGATGAAGTCAATCTAGAAACTGATTAAAGGCAGTTTTGCTCTCTTTTTCTTTCTCCAAAAAGTTTCTTCCTTTTCCTTTTTTCTAATCCTGAAAAGCGGCTTCTAATTCATTTATTCCTGGTTTGTTAAATAGCCATATACAATATCTTCAACGACTTCATACCACTCTGTATCTTTCTTTTTTTCCTCGGCAATTTTTTCAATTATTTTTATGTAGTCATCATTTGAAAGTGGATCTATTTCAAGATCTCGTCCGTATTGTAAAAAGCTATTCCTGAGCATCTTAAATAAAAATTTTTTCTCCATGTTACACCTCGCTAATCGCTAGTATACAATTTTTTTGGCTTGTTTCGAAGAGCTTTTAAAACTTAAAAGTTTTTTAGTTAATTTGGTGCATAGCTCCAGCGCCTAGCCCTCGAGGTCACAACCCCCCCTCAAGAAAGGTGAAAATCACCTTTCTTGAATGCTCTTTTTGTGCTTGTGTGGCTAAACAGGCGCTTCCGCTTTTCTGCTTTGGTGAAAATTCCCATTGAAACCGAACGTATATTCTCTTAAAATAAAGAATATACTAAATGCGAACATATATTCTGTTTGGAGGAAGCGGCTATGATTGAAAACTATGATCTATTGCCAAAACGAAAAATTCTTTGCGTTGATATGAAAAGCTTTTATGCAAGCTGTGCTGCGGTTTTGCTTGGCTTGGATCCATTGACATGCTATTTAGTTGTTGTTGGTGATACAGAACGACAAGGAAGCATCGTGCTGGCAGCTTCTCCACGAATGAAGAAGGAATTTGGCATTAAAACGGGAACACGATTGTTTGAAGTCCCAAATGATCCGCGAATTCATATTGTCAATCCAAAGATGGGCATCTATATTCGAATGTCGACTGAAATAACAAAATTGTTTCATCGTTATGTGCCGAAGGAAGCAATTCATACTTACAGTGTTGATGAAAGCTTTATTAAAGTCGATGGAGTAGAGCAAATGTGGGGTGATGCGCGAACAATTGCCGATAAAATTCGTGATGACATGCAGTCAGAGTTTGGTCTTCCTAGTGCAATCGGGATTGGGCCAAATATGCTTCTCTCAAAAATTTGCTTGGACATTGATGCAAAAAAAACGAGTGTAGCAGAGTGGACGTATGATGATGTGAAAGAAAAGCTATGGAATATTGAGCCCTTAAGTAAAATGTGGGGGATTGGGTCTAGAGTGCAAAAAACATTAAATCGAATGGGGATTTTTAATGTAGGACAACTTGCGCATTACCCGCTTGAGCTTCTCGAGAAAAAGTTCGGTGTGATGGGGAACCAGCTTTATTACCATGCATGGGGAGTCGATTTATCGGAAATTGGAGCACCGATTATGCAGGGACAAATCAGTTTTGGGAAAAGTCAAATTTTGCTTCGTGATTACCCTGATCCAGAGGAAGTAAAGCATGTCATATTAGAAATAAGCGAGGAAGTTGCCCGGAGAGCACGTCAGCATAAAAAGATCGGACGAACGATCAGCCTTGGAATTGGGTATAGTCGTGATGAATTCGGCGGTGGCTTTCATCGATCGAAAACAATTGACCAGCCAACAAATATAACGATGGACATTTATGAAACATGTCTAGAGCTATTTGGAAAATTTTATGCGAATAAAACAGTACGGCAAATATCAATTACCTTATCAAACATTGAAGAAGATTGTGAAATGCAGCTTGATTTGTTTCAACAAAATCGCTTTAAACAACGAACACTAGGTTATGTCATGGATTCAATACGTCATAAATATGGATCAGACGCAATTTTACGTGCTGTATCGTATACACCGGCCGGAACAGCGAAGCATCGTGCGAAACTTGTGGGAGGTCATAAGGCATAATGTGGTCTTCAGAACAAAAGCTTAAAAGTTGCCTCGAGCTAGAGCAAAAGACGTACACGAATGAAGCTGGTATTGCCTTCAATTAGTAGTTGGCCGTAAGAGCAGGCTAAACAGCAAATTGGAAAAGCTGCGATTATCCTACTAAAGAATATTGTATTAAGGACTTTATTTGTTTTTTAGGAGGACGTATAGCACGTGAGGACATATTTAACGTATGTAGCTTTAGGAGATTCCTTGACGGTTGGAGTAGGTGCATCGTTTTTAGCACCTGGGTTTGTGAGGCGTTATATAAGATTGACAGAAGAAAAGCTAAATAAGCATGTATTTGCCGATATATATGCGAAGTCAGGAACTGAGACAGGCGGCGTACGAAAGATAGTAGAAAGTCCAGCTCTACATGAAAAGATAAAGCGTGCTAACATCATTACACTATCTGCTGGAGGAAACGATTTAATAAATGCAAGCAAGGATTTTGTTGAAACAGGAGAAATAACCGAGCTTACAGATTCAATAAAAGAGTGTCACAGCAATATGGTGCAAATTATACAGAAAATAAATGAATTGAAAAAGGAATGCAGTATACCTTATAGGGTTTACCTCCTTAATCTTTATAACCCGCTGCCTGACATACCGCTTGCGGATAAATGGGTGCGGTTATTTAATCGTCATTTAAACAGCTTTGACAATGGATCTACCATTCGCGTCGCTGATCTTTACTCTGTATTTAAAGGGAGACAAGATGAATTGTTGTCTAGAAGAGATCATATTCATCCAAATGATTTTGGGTATCAAGAGATTGCGAAAACATTATTTCATATAGGCTACCCAAGAGAGTTTTTAAAAGATATTTAGTTGTTTAGGGTGGTGACAAGAACATGATACGGGACAGAGGAAATATTAAATGGACATCAATGATGCTGCCAGAGCATGTAAAACTACTAAGAGATTGGTCTGAAGCAGATCATTATCAAGAAAAACGTGAGCTTGATGAGCAACAGCTTGAGCAGTTTAATGAGATCATTTGTATGGCAATGGAAGAACATGCCGAGCTAGTTTTCACATATTATCAAGAACATTTTCATCACAATTGCTCTGGTTATGTTCATTATATCGATCCAATTCAGCATACGCTTTGCATTGTTGATGAACAAAGTGACAATCATATCCAACTGCCATTCGAAAACATTGTTGATGTGAAGCGAAAATAGATGGTTGTCCGAATCTGAACAAGGCACTTACGCTTTTCGAGTAAAAGTTTTTGTACTTCGTTTTAGTGTCTAGCTCAGGGCGCCTAGAACCTCGGGGGCATAAGCAACAGATGAATTGAAGGAAAAGCACACCTTCTATTCATCCGCGTCTTATGCCTGTCGGCGCTTGAGGAGCTTGAGCTTTTCTTATTCATTCATGCATGAAATCAGTGTGTATGGTAAACTAATTCGTATAGTATATAGCGAAGGGGATTTATCATGCAGGTCACATTTACAAAAGAAGCAATCGAGCAAATAACGCCAAAGCTAGAAGCGAATAAGAATAGAGTTTTAAAGTTAAAATATGATACAGAAGGCTGTGGCTGCGTAATGAGCGGTGTTACGGTATTATGGTTAGTAAAAGAGCCTGAAGAGGATGACGTAAAGTTAGAAACAAATGCTGTACCATTGTTCGTTGAAAAAACGAAGATGGTGTTTTTGGAGGAGCAAATTACCATTTCATTTAATCAATCAGCAAATTGCTTTATGTTAAAAAGCCCTTCACAAATTTTAAATCCACGTATGAGCCTTCTTGTAAAGTGAGGGGAACTAGGTGAAGGATTGTTTAATATCAATAAAAAATGTTGCATTAAATAAAACATGGGTATCGTTTTTAAATGATAACCACCCATATAGTCTTCTCCATTGGTCGATAGGGGGAGTTCATGATGATAAAAAGGACGTCTGGCTGCTCCAAGATGAAATGTCATTTGAAGCACAGGAATTTCCAACAATTGATGAGGCAATAAAATGGATGGAAGAAAATATGGAACATATCTCAGATGTGCTTGGATAAGAGTAAAGGCTGTCACGTGTAAATTGTGGCAGCCTATTTAATCACTCTTTTAGCACCAATAAATGACTCCATCCAAGAGTCGATTTCAGAGATCATTACTTTGTTTTCAGGGCGATACGTATGAATCATATAGCCGTTTCCGATATAGATACCAACATGACCAATTTTTGATAATCCTTTTTTATCTTTTCGTTTTTTCGTACTGAAAAAAAGTAAATCACCTCTTCGGATCTGAGAGAAAGAAATGGGGACACCTACTAAAAATTGTTGGCGAGAGTTTCGTGGAAGAGGAATGCCGTTCAGGCCAAATATATACTGTGTAAATGAACTGCAATCGAATATATCTGATCGATATGAAGGGGCGTTAAAGACATACGGAGTCCCTAAGTAGTGTATTCCAGTCAAAATAATCTGATCTGCAAGCATAATAACCCTCTTTTAAAGACTTTTACTTTATATCATGCAAAAATAAATTTATTTGATTGGACAAGAATCATAAACAAAAAAATTTTAGTTACAGCTTGTTAGTAAAAAAAGAAGGTCTAAACCAATTAGTCACTCATTTATTCAGATTAAGATAAAGCAGACTCGTTTTATTAGGGGTTTAAACCAATTTCATTGAAAAATTCATCGACAACTCTAGCGTATTCTTTCTGATTTTCTGAGTAAGACATCGCATGTAAGCCCTTATCTGCGACATAGAGTTTTTTTGCACCTTGCTTTTTCTCGTAGAGTTGTTTGGACATTTCAGCAGGGATGTAATCATCATCTTTACTGTGAATAAAAAGAACTGGATTCACAATGTTAGCTATTGAGTTGATTGGTGAAACAGCTTTGATGGAGTAACGATCACGAAGCTGAACAAAGGGTTTTGCGATCGGCATGATCAAAAAGCCTGGCAACTTAAATTCAACCTTAAGCCGGTAAAGTAACTGTGCTTCAAGTTCTGAAAAGGGGCAGTCGGCAATATAAAAATCAGCACCGTCTTCAACCGTTCCAGCGTAAAGCAATGTCGTTACAGCACCCATCGACTCACCGTGAATGCCTAAGACAATTGGCTTTCCAACTTCTTGTTTTAACCATTGTACAACCTTTTGAAGATCGAATTTCTCATAATGACCATAGCTTGTTGTTTTTCCACCGCTTTCACCATGTCTCCGGTGATCATAAATAAGGACATTCCAGCCTTTTTTTAAGAATAAATTCATGTACTTCACAGAATTTAGACGGTTTACAGTAACACCGTGACATGAGATGATATACCGGTTCGTCACATGCGGAGCAATGAGAGATCCTTTGATGATATATCCAAATGGTGATGGAATTGAAAAGTGCTGTTTGTGAAGAGCATCAAAATCTTTTTGGTTATATAGGCCAAGATTTGTTTCACGATCAATGATTTCTTCATCTGTTTTCTTTTTTATGTACATCATTTTATTTGTAAAGAAAAATCCAACAATGAGAATATACGAAAGGATAATAAGTAAACCAACAAATACTCTTTTCATAAGCAGTCTCCTTTTTGCCCGATTCCCCCTTATTTTACATCAATCATAACGAGAACGGAACAAAATACAAATAGATAGAGAAAAAAGACAAGCCTGTAAGCCTGCCTTTTTGTCCCATTTAAAATGGGCAATAAAAACCCCGCTAAAAGATATTCGGGGGGAGGGCAATAACTGCCAATAGCTGTGAGTCTGGCTTTACTGCTCGGAATTTTGTCTCTTAGTAGGATGTATTGCTTTTTCAACATTCTCAATTGCCATCATCTTTTTTGAGGTATCAGCGTTAGGTTTCCCTTTTTGTCCTCGTTGCTTTGCCAAAGATAATCACTCCTTCCTACAAATTAAAATGTCTGTAATAAGAAGAATTTATTCAGTACTAAACGAGATGAATTTTTTTATAAATCTCTTTCCATTCATAGCAAGTTTTTTTATACTCTGAATAAAGATAATTTTACAGCATGTATAGAGGAGGGGACTTGGATGAAAAAAACGAATAAGAAAAAAGACGATCAAGCAGTATCTGTTTCAGATCATTTAAATAGTGGCTTATTAGAGCAATTAAAGGCAGTGAAAAAAGGATTAGCAAAGGAACAGGAAGAAAAAGAAGCAGCGCTTGAACGCGAAAGAATAGAAGAGCGAAAAAAAAGGGAAAAGAATAAGAGTTTTGAAGAACTTTTAAATGAGAGTCCATTATCCTGGAAGGATTATAAATAAAAGGCTCTTTTCTAAGAGATCGTTGTTTTTAAAACGAAAAAATTTAAGGTTGATTGAAGCGGAAGTGCGAGACTCCTGCGGGAGCAGCGGGGCAGGTGAGACTCATGCAGGCGTTTACGCCGAGGAGGCTCAGCGCCCGCCCCGCGGAAAGCGAGCATCTCTCGCTGCAATCAACCACACCGACTACTTGATAAATAGCAACAAAGTTTGCGAAAACAGCCAAATAAAAAGAGAGAGAAAGAGAGGGCATAGAAGGAAACAAGAAACAACCAGGCAATGCCCGGTTATTTCTTGTTTGTGAGGATAACTCGCTGTTATTGATGGTGAAAGGCATATAAGCAGTAAAGGAAATCGTCGAAAGGAAGAGAACACTCACCTTCAAGCTCGCCATTGCCAGTGATACTCGTTCTGATGGTGTTTCCCCATACCTGAAGGCTATCGTTATTTGGATTGTAAAAGTAAACTCTAATAAAGCCTAATGGGTCTGGGCTAACGCGTTGAATTAATACTGCATGGGCACCGAGCGCTAGGCCGGACTGGTTATAAATAGTGATGCCAGCAGGTTGGGGAAGTCCCTCATTGACAGCCGGATTGTGTGAAGGATGATAATGACGGTAAAAACGGGCTCTAAATTCTAAATCACTATAAATATCTGAAAACTCACTCCATATTCCTTTTATATGAAAAGCAGGGTTAATCCATTTATGGAGATCTTGACCGCGTTCTCTAGTGGTATTTAACATTTCTAAATAAATTGAATCTAGATGCGGAATTAAGAGTAGTGATACGATATCAATATTATCAACATCTTCTAGTGGAACTTGAGAAAGTGTATCTGAAGAAATGGATTTTCCTTCAAAATCAATTGTCATTTTTCCGTATTTTAGAAAAGTATGAAACATTCTTAGTAGCATAACGGGTTCTTTTTGTGACCAATAGCTAAGTGCTCTTGTTGACTGGCAAGTTGGGTTAAAACCTTGGCCGATCCCAAGTGGTTGCCCTAAAACACTTATCATTCCAGAAACAACAAGTGAACGTAGAGAATCTGTGTTTGAAAGGTTAGTAACTGCTGTAAGCTTGTTAGCATGCTTTTTATGAATTGGAACCTTCAAAAGTTTCTCAAATACTTTTACAAATTCAAGTGTAAATATCTCTCGTTGCAATAGGCGCATTAAGCCGTAAATGCTTTTTCTCGTTTTTACAGTAATAGACGAAGTGATGAGAGATGAGATAAATTGACCATGTAAACGCAGATTTTCCTTAGCAGTTTCGTCAACACATAGTAGACTCGGCAGTAAGTCAGGTTTTTCTTTATTTATATAGGTTAGAAATGTCGCATGAAAAGGTGAAACAAGTCCTGTACGATCCATTGAATCACGGAGCTGTTCTGCTTCCCGGATTAATAAGGAATCATTGCTAGCTTTCAGACTATTTTCATAATCAGCCTCAGAAGCCTCAGCTATATCTGATGGATAGTAAACTGCTTTTTCATAATGGACCCAACCAGAATCAACATCAGCTAAACTTCCGGCTAATCTTCTTGCGCTGGCAATCACTTTTAAGATTTTGTCCGTTACAATTGGTCTTTGGAGGGCCAGATTATCAACTTCCTGATACAAGCTTTGAAAAACAAGCGGTGAAAAACAATAGTCTGAAATGAATCCTAGGATGTCGGCCAGCTGTTTGTCTTTAAAAAGTTGCATGACTCGATTTTCTTCTGTTTCTTTTAATAGTAAAAGATCAAGATTCAAAGCCATTACTTTTGTCAAAAAATCATTAGCTTCCTGTGCGGACATTTCGGGATGCTCATAGGTTCCTCTGGCAATCGCAAGAATTCTTAAATTGCTCATTGTCTCAACTGCTGCAATAACGCCGCCAGCTTGGAGAGTACCTCTTACAAGAGAAGGGTCGAGCTTTCGTACATTTTCCCATACCCGTCCTGTAAAAACCCCGGCTTGATCAAAAAGATGGGCATATTGAAAAAGTTTTTCTAATCCACCCTGTTCCTTTAAAATGGCGGCAGCTTCTTCATGTACTGCCTGCTGAAAAAACCTTTTATTTGGTGCGGAAGTTCCCCATAACTGATTAAAAGTCCGTAGAAACGAATCGTCAGAAGCAAATTGAAAAAGTCCCATATATCATTCCCTCTCCATAAAATCGCTTTGTTGTGTTCATATATCATATTGGCCAAATGCAAAGAGAATTACACTTTATAAGAAAAAATGAAAGCGGTCTCGTTCAAATCTGGTAAGAGATTAAGGTAGAAAAAATATTAGTGGAATGTTATGTGATTAAAACTTGTATTAAGAAGTGTATGATGTGAGGCAATCTTATACTTACATTAAAAAATGCTTCAATTTTCCAATTCGTGCATGTAAAATAATACAATATTTTAATAAAATTGCGTATTTCTTAGGAATACGCATTCGATATCTAAAGCTTTAAATTCAATCGTTAAATGGATAGTAGTACATTTATTTTACATAAAAACATCAATAGATCAATCGTTTGTGTAAGTAAATATTACGTGGTTTTCAAAAAAATGATGAGAATGAGAATTTGTGTAAGAAAATTTAATATATAAAAAGACCCGAAAAAAATACTTTCCGGGCCTTAATAATATTAAATTATGAAAGCCTATTTAATGAAAGAACAATTTATACCCATAAATATTCTTTGCCCCAGCTGTCTTTTGCCAGAACTTCCACTTCTTCAACAAGGCTATCTTCAACCATGAAAGTATCTCCTTGTTCGTATGGGTTATAGTGAAATGCGTACATTCTTGATAGAAATTCATGGAATGGCAAGGATGATTCTCCTTCAAGTTCACCAAAACCTGATACACTTGGTTCGATCCCCTGACCCCAATTTTGTCCGCTGTCATTGTTTGGATTGTAAAAATATATACGCCAATTCTCATTTTGATCTTTTTGAATTCTTTGAATCGATACTGCATGAAGTCCAAGTAACGCCCCGTGAACATTTGTTATGAAAATCCCAACCGGATTAGGATAGATCAACTCATAACCTTCATTATACTCAGGATGGTGGGTTGCATAGAATAACCGGACAAAAGCAGAATAGTTTGAGACATTTAAAGTAAGCTGATTGATTACATTAATAAAGCCTCGGGGAATCCACTCACCATAAAATTCCGGGTTTACCCATTTATGACCATCTTCTCCACGTAGGAGTGTTCGTTTCATCATTTCGTTATAAATTTTATCGAGATGTGGAACAAGAACAATTGATACAGGATCCAAATCTTGGTGAATTTCAGTTGCAACTCCATCCTCAAGGATACTTGAATGGATAATTTCCCCTTCAAATGTCATATCAATATCATTGTCACGTGCTGCACGGGCAATGTATTCAAGCAGCTGGCCGATGCCGTGCTGTGACCAGAGTGAGATCGCCCTTGCCGATTGACAAGTTGGATTTAAACCTTGTCCAACACCAAGCGGCTGGCCTAAAACACTCACTACTCCAGCAACGAGTACACCGTTTAAACTAATCCCGCCCTTTTGATACTCAGGCTTTGTAAGAATATCTTTTACATGAGCATGGATAGGGAGCTCAAATAGACGGCGAATAGCAGGCGCTATTGATTCTTGTGTTAATACACCTCGGTCAAGCATATTTGCAAGTCCGAGTATTGATTGCCTTGTTTCAGGGAAAATAGAAAGCTGGATCATGTCGTGAATTAGATCTCTATTAGCATTGAAGCTAGCGGTACCTGTTTCCGATAAATCTAATGCAGCTGGAATTAAGTCCCGATTTTTTCGGTTAAGGAATCGTAATAGCACAGCATGATATGGGGAAACAAGTCCAGTATCTTTCATAGATCCTGAGAAAATTTTAGCTTCAGCCTCAAGTTCCTCATCATAAGCATCTTCTACTCGTAGTCTGTATTCCCTTTGATTCGATACGTCTCTGCTCAGCGGTGTTGGTGCATTGGCAGCACGAGAGTACTTAACAAGAGCTTCAGCAGTTTTTTCATCAATTCCACTTTCGATTAATTGTTCAGACATGCTAATCATGTTTAAAATCCGCCCGATCATAATCGGACGTTGAACTGTAAGACGGTCTAATTCTTGAACAATTTTATCGGCAATCGCCTTAAAGGATAGCTCTTGACCAAGGTAACGGAACAAGCGTTGAGCCCGGTTTATATGTTCTTCAGATTGGATACGGCCTTCCTCGGTTTCTGGTGGAAACAGAAGATCGAGATTTAGGGCCAAGACCTCATTTAAAAATGCTTCTGCCTCTTTTTTACTCAAGCCTTTATGTTTGTAATCTCCTTTAGCAATCGCAAGCATTCGCATTTCACTTAATAATTCAATAATTGAGTTAACTCCTTTAAGTTTAAGCGAACCTCCGACAAGAGGCGGCTGCATTTTTGTAGGATCTTCCCACGGGCCGCCATTAAATACACCAGCATTATCAAAACGAGGGGCATTTTCATATATGATAGTCAAACCATCATCAGAACCTGCAAGCTCGATTGCCAGCTGGAAGATGTCTGTTTGGTACATGCTTTTAGCAAACGGTTTTGCTTGCTCAAGTCTTTCTAGTGCCATATTCAATCTATCTTTTAAAACTAATGTTTGATTACTCATCTTTCGCTTCTCTCCTTATAGGTAGAAATCATATTTTTCGTATTCTTTCATTAGGGATCTCATTTTTTCACTGTCTTCCCCAAAGAAGAAAATCGTCCCGTAATGATTTCCAAATCCTACACGTTCTGCCACTTTAGATGTAGTAGGGATAAACATATCATGTCTTTCAAAATAAGGATCATTTTTTAAATCTTCAGGTATATTTAGCTTTTCGATGATTTTAACGTTTGGATATACCATTAAGCTGCCAGCGTGTCCTTTAGCTGATACTACTTCTTCAGGGAAGAAAGCTTCTAGCTCTTCCTCAGTTGTATCCGGATCACTGCAAAGCACTTGAGCCTGAAAAGCGCTGAAGCCGTAAGCTTTTTCAATTAACTCGAAAATATGACCTCCAGGAACACGTGCAGCAACTTCACCAAAATTCAATGTTCCATCTGGAGCAATGAAATATTCAGGATGAATGACACCATATTTGATTTCAAAGGCATCCACAAGCTGTTCAATTGCAGCCCTGATTTGGGGACGCCACTCTTCAAGTGAAGGTGAAGCAGGCACGAAGTTAGAATGACCTAACTTAACGTATTCAGTAATATTTAGGAATCTAATTTTGCCATTATGTATAAAAGCCTCACAAGAGAATTCCTGACCATCCAAGTGACTTTCCATTAAAAGTGGAAATTCTGAATCAGAGATAAGTTCAATCTCGTGTGGATCACGAATCATTCTATGGCCGACTGTACCAGCCTTACTTAACGGCTTAACATGGATAGGATCATTAATATCGCCATCCAATTTAATCAAAGCCTCATTTACTCTTTTTAAAAAGCGATAGATATCCTCCTTGTTATGTGCTTCCTCAAAAACTCCTACTCGGATACCGGCCATTTGTGCTTTACGCTTCATCAAGCCTTTATCTCTCAATAGTAGGGATCGATTGAAAATTCTCGGGTTATCCCTAAGTTTTGCATTCAGACTGCCAGCCCATTCAACTGTTTCTTCATATATTGGAACAGTGATTTTTGTATTAAGATCCTTCAGTTTTTCATAAAGTTCATCTGACCGTTCATTTAATACGTCAAATTGCCATGGAATAAACTGAATACCATGCGTGTCAGCAAAACTTTGAAATTCTGGCGGACCAACAACCACATATGGACGATCCAATTTGTCTACAGCTTCGATTGCCGGCAGGCTCCAGCCTAGTAATGCAATTATTTCCCCATTTTTCTCTTTCATCTTCAAAACTCTCCCAACCTATTGTGATAAATAAAAGAATCATAACCTTCTTTATTTTAACAGGAAAATATTTTTCCAATAGTATAAATATTTCATATTATTTCGACAAAAACTGCTATTTCTATATTTTTAGTTGAAATTTTACTTTTACAAAAAATATAAAAACTTCGTACAATTTCGACAAAAAAACCCTGTTTGAAAGTATTGAATTTGGATATAGAATAGGTTGAGGGAAATTCTATCTCTTTTTTATAACTTTCAGACTATTTAGAAAGAAATAGCTTGAAAGTTTAGTACCAAAATATAGAATTAATGGTGTAATATACAAAATAGAACAAAGGGGAGCAAATTGATGAGCGACTGGTATACCAGATTGACTGATTATTTTCCAGAAAAAGAAATGAAATCGAAAAGGCATTTTGAATTACTTTTTCATGAAAAAGAAGGAATCTATCAATTAGAGGAAGGCCCAGATCACATAATTGTATATTTCGAAAAACCTCAATATATCTTTATTGACTATATTTTAGTAAAGGGAAACAGTCGCGGAAAAGGGACGGGCAGCATGGTCCTTGACAAGTTAAAAAGTAAGGGGAAAGCGATCATTTTGGAGGTTGAGCCAGTTAATCTTGTAGATCCAGACTCAGGCAAAAGAATACGATTTTATGAAAAGAATGATTTTTTGAAGATGGACGCCATTAGCTATGAACGAATCCATCAGGTGACAAAAGAATTAAATAAAATGGATGTTTTTTGTTGGTCACCAGTCCATAAAACGGAACAATGGGTGTTTGATCAAATGCAGGATATATATGAAGAGGTACATACATATAAAGTAAGAGAATTGTATGGGTGCGCTCCTCAGCCGGTATCAGAGGTTCTCTGGATGAAAACGGTAGCTTTAAGTAAACTTAGCTAGAATGGCTTTCTAAGGATTTATTATTTTGAATAGTCTTAAAGTCTAGGAGATATCCCATGAATTGTAAATACGGAAAGTTATGCGATTCCAATTGAAAAAAATATGTAGCGATGGATATGTAGTTATTAAATAACACATTTCAACGTGTGAAAAAACACCCTTTAACCATAAAGAAAAACGGGATCAAGTAGATCCCGTTTTTTCTTTATTGGATGAATGATTACTAGTCATTCCAATTTAGATAAAGTTCGTTGATAAGAGGTTAACGGTGCTGTTTATATTGATCAAGTTTCGCCAGGTGCTGGAGTTTGTCATATACTTGTTCAGTTAGAGGTTTCGCTAAACCAGCCGAAGTATTCTCGATTAATTGTTCGATTTTGCTTGCTCCAGGAATCACTGCAGCTACGACGTCCTGATGTAGACAATATTGCAATGCCAGTTCTGTCATAGTATGTGATGAATCTGCGTTTTCAAGTTCAGATAACAGTGCTTCAAGTTCATTTTCAGTATAAGATAAATAGCCTTTACTATGAAATTTATCTAGCTTTAATGAACGAGGTTTTTCTGTTAAAAGACCCTTAGCAAGAGGACCGCGGGCAATAACACTCACACCTTTTTCTCTTATAAGCGAAAATTGTTCTTCAGGTCGACGATCCAATAAGCTGTATTGCATCATAATCGAGACGATGTTTGATTTCTCTAGATATTCCTTGATGACATTTGGTCGTATCGAGGAAATTCCATAATGACGGATAATTCCTTCTTGTTTTAAATCTTCAAAAGCATCGATGGTTTCATCGATATGGTCTTCAATCGTCCCGCCATGTAGTTGGTAGAGGTCTATATAATCTGTTTGTAGTCGTTTTAAACTTTGTTTTACAGCTTCTTTTATATATGTCTTAGATGGATCCCACATCCAACCAGATTTGTCCTCTTTCCAACGATTTCCTACTTTGGTGGCTAAAATGATCTCATGTCGGCGATGTTTAATCGCTTTCCCAACAAGTGTTTCATTTTGACCAAAATCATATAAATCTGCAGTATCTAGGTAATTGATCCCCTGTTCAATTGCTTCATCAATCAGTGAAATAGCATGTTTCTCATCAGTACCAAGTGACATACAGCCTAGGCCTACCTCACTTATGTACAAATCTGATTGTCCAAGCTGTCTTTTTCGCATTATGATCACTCCTTAAAATCCATCTTAATGCCTTAGGTTAGTATAAGGAATGAGAAAAATCAACTCAAAACACTCAGTGTTTTTTAGGAGGAATCATCGGGTATTGCATTGTTTTTTCATCCTGCAGCCAATCCTTTACAGTACGAAATGATCGGTTATATTCTCTTAATTTCGCTCTTATTTCCCATGCTTTTCCGACAAGAACAATTCCTTTTTCAAGTCGATAGATTTTCAAGTTAGGAACCATTCCTTTCCAATAAGATATGATAGAATGTATGAGGATAGTAAAGCGAATAGAACAGGGGCTGATTGAATGGAACATTTAAAAGAGACAACCATTTCTTCTAAAGAAATCTTTAAAGGCAGAGTCATTGATCTTTTTGTAGAAGAGGTAAAACTTCCAAATGGGAAAACTAGTACACGGGAAATCGTGAAACATCCAGGTGCAGTAGCAGTTATAGCAATAACATCGGAAAATAAAATACTAATGGTAGAGCAATTTCGAAAACCCTTAGGAAGAACACTAGTTGAAATTCCTGCTGGAAAACTAGAAAAAGGTGAAGAGCCTGAGGCAACAGCAAAAAGAGAACTACAAGAAGAAACTGGTTATACATGTGGTGAGCTGCGTCCGCTTATCTCATTTTATACCTCACCTGGTTTTGCAGATGAGCTTGTTCATTTATTTATTGCAGAGAATTTGGAGAAGTTAACAGTAGCGGCGGAATTAGATGAAGATGAATTTTTAGATGTGATGGAGGTGACGTTAGACGAAGCGCTGGAAATGATTCAAAATAAGCGAATCTATGATGCAAAAACAGCTTATGCAGTGCAATATTTGCAACTGAAAAAAGCACTTCGTTAAAACATGAATCGTTATTTTGCTGATTTACATATACACATTGGCCAAACAACTTCAGGAAGGCCAGTAAAAATAACAGCTTCAAAATCGCTCACATTAGAAAATATTTTAGTTGAAGCAAGTGAACATAAGGGTATGGATATGATAGGTATCATTGATTGTCATGTACCTGAAATCTTACTTACACTAAAAAAACTGATTGAAAACGGTGTTTGTATGGAATTAAGTGATGGTGGTATTCGCTTCTATAACACAACCTTAATTCTTGGGAGTGAGTTGGAAATATATGATGATGCATGTAAAGGACCAATCCATGTATTGGCATTTTTGCCAACACTAGAAAAGATGCAGATGTTTTCAAACTGGCTTTCATCGCGATTAACAAATCTTACATTAAGTTCTCAAAGAATTTATGAAAATGGAAAAACACTTCAAAAAAAAGTAAAAGAACTAGGTGGTTTATTTATACCTGCTCATATTTTTACGCCGCATAAAAGTTTGTATGGCAGTGGTGTCATTTATTCCTTAGAAGAAGTATTTGATGGGAATTTAATTGATGCAGTGGAACTAGGATTAAGCTCTGATACAAAGATGGCCGATCAAATAGCAGAACTTCACCGTTACACATTTCTAACAAATTCAGATGCACATTCGCTACCGAAAATTGGTAGAGAGTATCAGCGGATCATCTTACAAGAACCTACTTTTTTAGAGCTTAAAATGGCTTTAGCTAGGGAAGATGGAAGAAGGATCGAAGCAAATTATGGATTAAATCCATATTTGGGAAAATATTATGAAACAACATGTGAAAAATGCGGAGTTAAACCATTATTGGATGAAAAGAAATGTAAAAATTGTGGGAGCACTCGCTTTACCAAAGGAGTATCAAACAGACTTAAAGAATTAGCGGGCGGAATTGAAAATAGCCATGAACGGCCGCCATATATACACCAAGTACCACTTCAATTTATCCCTGGTCTCGGTCCGAAAACATTGGAGAAATTGAAAAATATGTTTGGTACGGAAATGAATATCCTCCATGAAGTCCCAAGAGAGGCACTGGGAAAAGTCGTAAAAGAAAAAATTGTAGATTATATAGTAGCAGCTCGAGAGGGAAGTCTTAAAGTTAAAACTGGCGGCGGTGGAATATATGGAAAGATAACCGGGGTGTAATAAAATGAAATCAGGGGATGCACTTCATGTCCCCTTTTTTATTTATAAAAGGTAATCTATTAAAAGTAAAAGCACTCTTTTTTAAGTCATAGAATGGCAATCCTCTCATATACTCTAGTAAGTGAATGACGGGAGGAAATAATCATGCGAAGACAACTGCCAATCAATGCAATGATAAAGCAGCATCTTAAAGAGCATTCTTCAATATACTTGTTTGTCTGTGTATTATTCTTAATGGGTGTAATCTTTGGGGCAATTATCGTTAATAGTATGAATTTAAGCCAAAAAGAAGATTTATATTACTATTTAAATCGATTTTTTGGACAAGTGGCAGAAGGGAAAATAGCCAGTTCTACGGATATGTTCCAGCAAAGCTTTTTACATAATTTAAAATATTTAGGCTTAATGTGGATTTTAGGAGTTTCAATTATTGGACTTCCTGTTATATTAGTCATGCTGTTTATTAAGGGAATGGTCGTCGGTTTTACAGTTGGTTTCTTAGTTAATCAATTAGGGATTAAAGGGTTTTTGCTTTCATTTGTCACAGTGCTGCCGCAAAATATCTTGCTAATTCCTGCATTTATCATTATGTGTTCTGTTGCAATCGCATTTTCTCTAAAAATCATCCGACAGCTCTTCGTAAAGAAAACAAGCAATATGGATGCACCGTTCTCTTTATTTATGAGATATGTCACAGTTTTTCTATTTATTGGCGTACTTGCTATCGTTGCATCAGGTTTTGAGGCTTATGCGTCACCGCTATTAATGAAAAATGTTGTAGAATTGGTCAGTAAATAATAATTATTATTAAATAATATAAATTCTTTTTATTACTTTATAATCATTTTAGTTGGACACCTTCCTTACCTTGATATATAATAGTTTTGGGAACGCGGCGAGGGAGGAAGAATCGATATGGAAAACCGCATTGATCGGATCAAGAAGCAGCTGCATTCTGCTAGCTATAAACTAACACCCCAGCGTGAAGCAACTGTACGGGTATTACTAGAAAACGAAGAAGATCACTTAAGCGCAGAAGATGTGTACCTTCTAGTAAAAGAAAAAGCCCCAGAAATTGGCTTGGCAACTGTTTATCGAACATTAGAATTATTAACTGAATTAAAAGTTGTTGATAAGATTAACTTTGGTGATGGAGTATCTAGATATGATCTTCGAAAAGAAGGTGCGGCACATTTTCATCACCATTTAGTATGTATTGAATGTGGTTCTGTTGCTGAAATCCAAGATGATTTATTAGAAGATGTAGAAGAAATCGTTGAACGGGATTGGAAATTTAAAATTAAAGATCATCGCTTAACATTTCATGGGATTTGTGCAAAATGTCAAGAAAAAGAAGAAACTCAAAATAGTAAAGATTAACTAAGTCTAACTTATAATAGTTAGGCTTTTTTGTATGAAGAAAAGGGTATTGTAAAGATTAACTTGCAATAAAACTGGCTGCAAATCGACAGATGTAACGAGATTTTAAATAAGTAGAAAAGATTTCATACCGTTTCTAAATTTTATGTATAAAGTTTGTCCTCTTTGGCATATCTTCTAATATCACACAAAATATACCCTATTATGTTTGATCCTTCAAATGAAAAATTGTAAACAAATGATCTGCCTATAAAAGTAAGTAAAAGATATAATTCGGAGGTTTCTCATGATTCGATGGTTAAAAACAGTTGGAGATATGTTAAAAGTGTTTGTTTTATTTACTGGATTTACGATTTTATTCTATTATGCTATTATTTGGGTGAACTTAGAGTACCAAGATATGCATCGATATGATCAACCGGAAGGTGCAGCTTTGAAGGTAACAAACATGGTATCAAATGAAGAAGAAAGCTGGTTTAACAGATTAATTTTCTTTTATGATAATGGGGAGTAGAAAAATTTGAAGGATCAACTAAACGATTTTATCCATTTTTTACTAGTGGAGAGAGGCTTATCGAAAAACACACTTGTATCGTATGAAAGAGATCTAAAAAGTTACCATAAACATTTAGTGGAAAAACAACAAATCAACTCATATAACAATGTCACCCGTCTACATATCATCCAATTTTTGAAGTTTTTAAAGGAAGCAGGGAAATCCAGTAAAACGATTGCAAGACATACAGCTTCAATCCGCTCGTTTCATCAATTTTTATTAAGAGAAAAACAAGCTGACCAAGACCCGTCCGTTTTAATAGAGTCTCCACAATTAGAAAGAAGCCTGCCTAAAATCCTCTCATTGCAGGAGGTTGAAAAGCTGCTTGAAACACCAAAACTATCATCACCATTTGGCTATCGAGATAAAGCAATGCTTGAACTTTTATATGCAACAGGAATTCGTGTAAGTGAAATGATCAATTTAAATTTGACAGATGTCCATTTAACAATGGGTTTTATTCGTTGTTATGGTAAAGGAAATAAAGAACGCATTGTCCCAATTGGACGAACCGCAACAGAAGTTATCACAAATTACATCGAAAAAGGCAGACCAAAATTAATAAATGTAAAACAACCAACTGAAGCCCTGTTTGTCAACCATCATGGCAAGCGTATATCAAGGCAAGGCTTTTGGAAAAACCTAAAGAAAATTGCTATTGAAGCAAATGTAAATAAAGAATTAACTCCACATACATTAAGACATTCTTTTGCAACACATTTACTAGAAAATGGAGCAGATCTAAGAGCAGTTCAAGAAATGCTCGGGCACGCAGATATTTCAACAACACAAATTTATACACATGTAACAAAATCGAGATTAAAGGATGTTTACAACCAATTTCATCCGAGAGCCTAACAAGCATCACACAGTCGTGGGGTTGCTTGTTTCTTTTTATGTTCACACATCGACTCTGCTTTTACTTTTGCCTCTAGGATATAAGAAGAGATCACACTTTTTTTGCTTTTTGCCTTTAAAAAATTAGAATAGGGAATTAGCATAATATAAGTTGTCAATGGCGCTATAAGAGGATTATAATGAAGAGGACGCACGGTTGTCAGACTTCTGACAAGTTCATGTTTCGAATGGAAACTTGTGATACAAGGAACAGTAATATGTAAAAGGAGGATTTCCATGTCAAATTATACATATAAACGCATTTTTTTAATTGTGCTTGATTCTGTCGGAATTGGGGAAGCACCAGATGCAGCAAAGTTTAATGATTTAGGTTCTGATACACTGGGTCATATCGCTGAACATATGGGCGGACTTAAAATGCCGAACATGTCAAAACTAGGCCTGAGTAATATTCGAGAAATAAAAGGGATTCCTGTTCAAGCACAACCACATGCTTTTTTTACAAAAATGCAAGAGGCTTCAAATGGAAAAGATACAATGACAGGACACTGGGAGATAATGGGTTTAAACATCGAACAGCCATTTAAGGTATTTCCAGAAGGTTTCCCAGCTGAACTTCTTAATGCATTAGAAGAAAAAACAGGACGGAAAATAATCGGGAACAAACCTGCATCTGGAACGGAAATTTTAGATGAACTTGGCGAAGAACATATGAAAACAGGTGCATTGATTGTTTATACATCTGCGGATTCTGTCTTACAAATTGCCGCACATGAAGAAATTGTACCTTTAGATGAACTATATAAAATATGTGAATTAGCTCGTGAACTGACACTTGATGAAAAATATATGGTTGGTCGTGTCATCGCACGTCCATTTATAGGAAAACCAGGGGAATTCACGAGAACAGCAAATCGCCACGACTACGCATTAAAACCGTTTGATCGAACGGTGATGAATGAACTAAAAGATAGTGGACTAGATGTTATTGCTATTGGAAAGATTTCAGACATTTATGATGGGGAAGGAATCACAAAATCATTACGAACGAAATCGAATATGGATGGAATGGATAAGTTAAATGATACAATCGGGATGGATTTCACAGGTCTTAGCTTTGTGAATCTAGTAGATTTTGATGCCTTATTTGGTCACCGTCGTGATCCAGCTGGTTATGGAAAAGCGCTTGAGGAATTTGATGCTAGATTAACAGAAGTTCTTGAAAAATTAACAGAACAAGACTTATTGATAATCACAGCTGATCATGGAAATGACCCTGTTCACCACGGCACAGATCATACACGTGAATTCGTGCCGCTACTTGTATACAGTCCAAGAAATAAAATGGGTAAGGAAATGCCATTAAGAGATACATTTGCCGATGTTGGGGCTGCAATTGCCGATAATTTCAAGGTGAAAATGCCTGCGTATGGAAAAAGCTTTTTATCTAACCTGAACGGACAATAAATATCAACTTAACATTAACATAGACGAATTTAGTTAGTGGATGGCGCCCTATAAATTGTCTGATAAAGTTAACTAGCGATTATTCGCAAAAAAGCATATGATCAGAGTTAAAATAGGAGGAGACGGAATGAATTACGAAAATATAATGGAAGCAGCTAGTTATTTAAAAACGAAATTCACAGCAACCCCTAAAATTGGATTGATTTTAGGTTCCGGTTTAGGTGTATTAGCAGATGAAATTGAGAATCCAGTAAAAATACCTTACAATGAGATTCCAAATTTTCCTGTTTCAACAGTTGAAGGACATGCAGGACAGCTCGTTTTTGGTTTGCTTAAAGGAGCAAATGTAGTGGCGATGCAAGGCCGCTTTCACTTTTATGAAGGATACAGTCTAGACAAAGTTACAGCCCCTGTCCGAGTCATGAAAGAACTTGGAGTTGAAACATTAATTGTAACAAATGCCGCTGGTGGTATTAATGAGTCTTTTCAAGCTGGAGACTTAATGCTGCTTACAGACCATATTAATAATATGGGAACAAATCCATTAATTGGGCCAAATGATGATAAATTTGGTGTGCGTTTCCCTGATATGTCTGAAAGTTATGATATAAAGCTTAGAAATATGGCGAAAAAGTGTGCAAAAGAATTAAACATTAAACTTCAAGAAGGAGTTTATGTTGGGAATACTGGACCTTCATATGAAACGCCTGCCGAGGTACGTGCACTTCGTACATTAGGAGGAGATGCTGTTGGTATGTCAACCGTTCCTGAAGTAATCATAGCAAAACATGCCGGACTGAAAGTTTTAGGTATTTCCTGTATTTCTAATATGGCTGCAGGAATATTAGATCAGCCGTTATCACATGATGAAGTGATTGAAACAACAGATAGAGTACGTGCAAACTTTTTAAATCTTGTCAAAAATATCGTTGAAAATATCCAAAAATCAAACTAAAAATAAAGGTGAGATTATCTATGAGAATGGTTGATTTAATCGAAAAAAAGCGAGATGGTCAAGAATTAACAAAGGAAGAAATCCATTATATTATTGAGAATTATACAACTGGTGATATTCCTGACTACCAAATGAGTGCATTTACAATGGCTATTTATTTTCAAGGGATGACAGATAAGGAACGTGCTGAACTTACAATGGCAATGGTACATTCTGGTGATACGATTGATTTAAGCGAGATCGAAGGAATAAAAGTCGATAAACATAGTACAGGTGGAGTAGGTGATACGACGACACTTGTTTTAGGACCATTAGTAGCAGCTGTTGGTGTTCCTGTTGCAAAAATGTCCGGAAGAGGTTTAGGTCATACAGGTGGAACAATTGATAAACTAGAATCTGTTCCAGGTTTTCATGTCGAAATTGAAAATAAACAATTTATTGAACTCGTTAATAAAAATAAAATTGCTGTAATTGGACAGAGCGGAAATCTAACACCAGCTGACAAAAGTCTCTATGCATTACGTGATGTAACCGCAACTGTTAACAGTATCCCCCTTATCGCAAGTTCAATAATGAGTAAAAAAATTGCTGCAGGTGCTGATGCTATCGTACTAGATGTAAAAACGGGTGCAGGTGCGTTCATGAAAGATTTAAAGGAATCAAAAGAACTCGCAAAAGCAATGGTCGATATTGGGAATCTAGTTGGCCGCAGAACCATGGCTGTTATTTCAGACATGAGCCAGCCCCTAGGCTTCGCAATTGGAAATGCACTTGAAGTAAAAGAAGCAATTGATACTCTAAGTGGAAAAGGACCAAAAGACTTAGAAGAACTTTGTTTAACTTTAGGAAGTTACATGGTGCTTTTAGCTGGAAAAGCTGAGTCATTAGAAGAGGCTCGTACAATGCTTGTAGAAGTCATGAACAACGGGAAAGCGTTGCAAACATTAAAAATATTTCTAGAAGCTCAAGGTGGAGATGGATCAGTTGTCGATCAGCCAGAAACATTACCACAAGCTAAATATGTCATTGAGTTAGAAGCACAAGAAGATGGATATATTTCTGAAATTATCGCCGATGCAGTCGGTACAGCAGCCATGTTATTAGGGGCAGGCCGTGCAACAAAAGAATCACAAATTGATCTAGCTGTTGGACTTGTATTAAATAAAAAAATCGGTGACTCAGTTAAAAAGGGAGAGTCACTTGTTACGATTCATAGTAATTATGAAAATGTAGATGAAGTGAAACAGAAACTTTATAAAAGTATATCGATATCTGGCAGTGAGGTAAAAGCGCCAGAATTGATTTATGCTACGGTGGAATAAGGAATAAAGTTGAAAACCACAGTCGTAATGGCTGTGGTTTTCTTTTGAAAATGATGCCGGTTATATATCCCTCACGTTTCCCTAACAATCATCTCTCCAAAAAACTTTTCCCTGTTTACTTAGTATAATTTCCCTGCCATTGGAAAAAATGGAATGTATAAAGAATGGAGGGCTTATGAAATGAAACGGATACTCTCATGTTTTACGCTTATAGCAATGCTTATTTCTGTTACACCAGCGGCGTTTGCCGAAGAATCTACTACTAAAGTCGAACTTGCAGATAAAGCGAAGTCAGCTGTTTTAATCGAACGTGATACGGGAACGATCTTGTACGATAAAAATAGTGATGAAAAGCTGCCTCCAGCAAGTATGACAAAAATTATGACAATGCTT